>CAZSON010000195.1:0-1847 GCA_964608375.1 uncultured Desulfobacter sp.
GATCAAACGGAACGCCGAATCCCATTTTCGGTCTTTCGATGAGATCGGGTGAAACGCGACGATACAGCACCTGCCGCAATGCCCATTTTGAAACCCCATTTCGCATTTTAAGTGTGCGCGGCATCTGCCATGCAAGTTCGACAACGCGATGATCAAGCAATGGAACTCTGGCTTCGAGAGAAACACGCATACTAGCACGGTCCAGTTTGGTTAAAATATCATCCGGGAGATATGTAACAGAGTCGAGAAACTGCATCCGATCCAGAAAGTTCGGAATTGTCGTTATCACCGAGGAATCCCATAAGATTCCTTTTGGCTCATGGCCATCTATCACAATCGCGTCAGGTTCCGTCCAGTGGCTCAGCATCTGCCGATACATCTCGTCCGGCTCGTCTATCAAAATCGCGTGGGCAAACTTATGTAATTTATTGCCCAACTGCGGTGGTCGATGATATGGCAGTATCCAGCGTGTCACTTTATCCCAACTCTGCATGCGCAAAGCAAGGATCAGGCGTGCGGCCAGGCGCCTTAGCGAATATGGAGCTATTTTGGCTTTCTGCCACATCCTCAAACCCAAATCATAGCGGTTATATCCGGCAAAAAGCTCATCCCCGCCATCACCGGACAGAACAACCGTCACATGTTTGCGGGTTAACTCACAAATCAGGGCGGTGGGAATTTGTGAAGAATCGGCAAAAGGCTCATCATACCAATGCGGCAGCGAATCGATGAGATCAAGCGCGTGTTTGGGTTCAACATAAAGTTCCGTGTGATCGGTATGAAGATGCTTTGCAATTTTTCGAGCATACGGTGCTTCATTAAAGTCACTCTCCCTAAAACCGATGGTAAAGGTATTGATAGGACGATCGCTGTGCTCTGCCATGAGAGCGGTGACCAGGGAAGAATCGATACCGCCCGATAGCAATGTACCGATAGGGACATCTGCGACCATTCGCCGCTGCACAGCATCTTGAAGGAGCCGGTCTAGATCATTGATAAAACCATTTTCTGAATTCTCGATCTGTTTTCGTACGCCTGATTCCGCTATGCGGCGCAGATCCCAGTAGCGCTCAATGGTCGGGTTTGCGCCCATTCCTACATGTAAAAAACAACCCGGCTCTAGCTTGTAAATGCCTTCATATATGCTGTGCGGCGCCGGTATGTAGTTATGACGCATGAAGGCTGAAAGCGCGTTTCTATTGAGCTTCGGCGTCCAATCGTTTAGTTTTATAAGGGCTTTTAGTTCTGATCCAAAGATAAAATGTTTGCCCACCCTGCCCCAGTATATAGGTTTGATGCCGAGCCGGTCCCTCACTAAATATAGTTCTTTATTCTGCTTGTCATAAAGGGCAAAAGCATACATGCCGATCAATCGCTGGAGCGTCGATTTAACGCCCCACTCAGCACATGCCTCGAGGATAACCTCGGTATCGGAAGTCCCCTTTAAGCGCCTACCACTTTGTTTTAGTTCATTGCTGATCTCATTGTGGGAATAGACTTCACCATTGTATACTATAATGAATCGTTGACAGGATGAAACCATCGGTTGATGGCCAGTTGGGGACAGATCTCGAATAGCAAGCCTACGATGCCCAAAAGCTAAAACAGATTCCGAATCAACCCAGGTTCCATAAGAGTCCGGGCCTCTGTGCCTCAGTGCATCGGTCATCGAGTTGATGATTTCTCGTAAGTTTTGTGACTTAAGACCGAAAGTAAATATTCCGCAGATTCCGCACATGTGAATCGATTATCATTACCTTGCTTTGGAAAGATATTTCACGATCATAAATGATTGTTTTTTATCACTTCCGGGTACCGCTCATGAGTTCGGTGTAGAGAAATTCAAT
>CAZSON010000195.1:1947-5504 GCA_964608375.1 uncultured Desulfobacter sp.
CAAAATATTACATGTGCCAGGAGCCCCTGAGTCCGGCAGTACGCTCTCAATTCCTCTCTCAGTTCTCCATCTCCAACAACGACAAATTTGGTATCTCGTTCGGGATTCATTTGAAGGTAAGCTTTCGCGGCTTTAAAGAACATTATATGGTGTTTTATCGGGACCAATCGACCAATAATACCGATTAAAACCGTATCATTTTTAATACCGAGATCCGTTTTGAACCGGCCTTTCAGCGCTGAGCAGGTTAAAAAAGGTCGAAGATCAAAGCCAAGTTCTATAGTTCGAATTTTATCTGCAGGTGCGATATGATATTTTTTGGCAAGGTCGATTTTTTGTGTTTCACTAATCACAATGACCACATCGGTTATGGTGGCAAGCAAACGTTCAATCCATATAAAGAATAAGGATATTCCTTTACTGAAATAGCCTTCAAAGATGTGACCATGAAAGGTATGAACGACTCTTACACTTTTTTGATTGATCACATTATATATCAGCGCAGCCAGCCTGGCGCTTGTTCCTGCTTTTGCTGTATGCGTATGAACAATGTCCGGTTTTTCGCGCAGTAATGCACGAAACATTTTACCGATGGTCTTTAAATCCATCCAAACACTGATCTCCCGTTGCAGTTCAGGGATAACCGTCGGGGTCATATCGACTGAATCAAAGAGATAGCTCATGTCTCCTTCTTGCGGTGATATTATTCCGGTGATCAGAGACGACTCGAATTTTTCTCTGTTCAGGCCCCTGGATAACAGAAAAACGTGAATAGCCGGCCCACCGATATTCAGCCGTGCAATCATGCGCAGAATTTTTATCGGCTTTTTTATGGGAGACAGAACTCCTTTTTTCTCGGGTTTCTCTATGGTTTGATATTTTTTTATCCATATAGCGACCCCACTGGAGGCGATAACAAAACAAAATCTGAGAAAAAGACCATTAATGACCAAAAACCGAATGATTTGGGAAGAAGGCTTGTTATATTTTTCAAAAAGAAGATAGACACTCTTATGAAATTCAAATAATGACCTGAGTAAAAGCTGATCGCTGCTAATGCCGACATGATGTATCATGCATGACTGCGGGAAATAAACGACTTTCAAACCGGCCTCCCACATCCTCCGGCACCAGTCTGCATCCTCCCAGTAGATAAAAAAACGTTCGTCCAGTAAACCAATCTTATCAATTGCGGTTTTATTTATCACCATGCATGCCCCGGAAACCCAGTCGACTTCCATCGGGGTTTTCCCATCGCTTCGGGTGGTCAGCACATTTGAACGGGTAAATGGATTATTTGGAAACAATTTTGTAATTAGCGACTTTCTTCCAAAAAATGCAGTTAAAGGGCTAGGAAAAGACCTTGCTGAGCCCTGTATTTTGCCGTCATCGTCAAGAATTTTCGGTCCCAGAATACCGATGTCGGGATTATCTTTCAGATATTTTAGGATCGATCCGAAAAAGCCTTTAAGAACAAAAGAGTCCGGATTTAACAAAACTATGTATTGAGCGGAACATTGCCGCAACGCCTTGTTCACAGCGGAAGCAAACCCGATGTTATGGCCATTTTTTACAAGGGAGACATTCGGGAATAAATCGGTTATACGATCTACACCGTCCTTTGAACCGTTATCCTGAACGAACACGTTTGCAGATATGCTTTCAAGCGATTCATAAACAGATTCAAGGCACTTTAACAGATAGTCTGTGCTGTTATAGTTGACGATGATAATGTCTATTATTGTGGAAGTTTTTTGCATCTTTTTATCTGTTTTGATCGGTTGATATTATTTCATTCGCCGGGTCCATCTTAAGCGGAGGGCTTCTTTATCCATCAGTTTCCAGATCGCTTCAGCATGCACCTTTGTACTGTTTTGAATCAGTTTTCGTTTTTTAAGTGCTTTCTTCAATCCCCTTACGGCATCCCATTTGGCTCTTAAAAAGACACGTCCTTTGCCATTGAACATAAAGTATAGAAACGACATGAAATCATAAAAAACATGGCCACAAAAGGTTTTTCGTATCAAGGAATCCGGCATATTTTTGATATATGCCCACTCTAAATTTCGATGGCCGTAATATACGGATGTCACCGAATCGTACCCAATGCTTCTGCTAACTAAATGATATACGATCGCTTCCGGCACGTACAGACATGGATATCCTTTAAGCTGGGCTCTGAAATTAAGATCGACATCTTCATAAAGAAGAAAAAAATCCTCATCAAACAGACCGATATCTCTCAGCATTTTTAATCGATAAAAAGCAGCTCCGGCACTGGCGCCAAAAATCATTTCTTTTTTATCATATTTTTCCGCTGACTCTCCTCGTCCCCTCAGGAGCCCGGCACCTGCCCGGGTGTATCCGTCTCCGGCACGATCAATAATTTCACGGCGATCATAATAGAGGATTTTAGATGCCGCAAGCCCCACTTCAGGGTGAGACTCCATGGCGCTCATCAGATGTGCAAGCCAATATGGATGAGGAATTGCATCATTGTTTAAGAGTGCAATGTATTTGGCATTCACGGAATTGATAGCGATATTGTTTGCAACGCAAAATCCTAAATTATCGGACAAATTGATCAATTTAATTTCAGGGAAGTTCCGGGAAATGAACTCGGAAGATCCGTCCCGGGAGCCATTATCGACAATAACGGTGGAGAACCGATGGAAGGTTTGATTTCTCAATCCCTCCAGACATTTTTGAATGAACTTTTTGCCATTCCAATTTACGATGATGACAGTTACGATTTCCAATAATCTTGATCCCAAAGCGATATACTTAATGAAGAAAAAGTGCAGTGAATTCATCCAGAAAAGGGAATTGAGGTAAATCCTGACAGTAATATGGCATATGGCTTTTCCCGCTGATGCCGACGTTCGGATTATCTGAAAACTTTTTTGTCATATTTATTAACCCACTTGAAATAGTGGATGGGGTTAATTTTTTGAGGGAAAAAATATTATCATGGAATTGAGAAAGATTTTTATTTGCATAAGAATTGGTCAGCGTAAGAAGGCCGAAATGTGCCATCTCCAATGGCGGATAGCTTGGATGGGGGGAAACCATAAAAGATAGGCCGATGGCGCTTTCCAAAAGCAGTTTGGCGTAATCGGACAGGGTCAGTTTGCCAAGTGAGATCAGGGTGACCCCGTTTCCTAAATTAACCGGCTTATGCATTTCACCTATCGATAACAGTTTCCAGTCGCCTATCTCCGGTTGTTTCCATACCCAATCCTTTAAAGCTGCTAAAACCAGTGGAAAACAATTGCGTTCGACGGAAGGTCTCCCGTAAATCAGAATATTTTTTTTTCGCTTTCTTTTTATTTTATGCAGATATTTTTTTAAATGACTGTTCAGATTCGGTTCAAAGAAATATTCTTTTTCAAAGCGATAGGTTTTATTTTTGAAAAAATCTCTTAACAAAGATGAATTGAAAATAGCTGCGGTCGGAATATCTGATTGATAGGTAGAATCTGCAAGGGCAAAATGCGCCGACCAGTTATAAAAGCCCGGCTCAAAATCTTGTATCATATACCCCATCATTTGATACG
>CAZSON010000196.1:0-1436 GCA_964608375.1 uncultured Desulfobacter sp.
TGGTAGGTAATATGGCGGCCGGATCTGATGAACCGGCCGCCGCACGCAAAGCGATAACGCCGGTCGGCAGCAGGGTAACACTGGACGTATTGATGGCCAAAAACAGGGACATGGAATCGGTAGCCGTGCCGTGTTTGGGGTTCAGCTTGTCAAGCTCCTGCATGGCACGGATGCCGAAAGGTGTTGCCGCATTACCCAGTCCCAGCGCATTGGCCGCCAGGTTCAGGATCATGGCACCCATCGCCGGATGATCCGGCGGCACATCGGGAAACAAGCGTACCATCAACGGACGGATCAGCCGTGCGATAATGTTAAGCATGCCGCCGGCTTCAGCAACTTTCATCAGGCCTAGGAACAGGGCCATCACGCCCACCAGACCGATGGCCAGTTCCACGGCGCCACCTGCGGAGTCTACCATTGCCCTGGATAGAAGTTCCATGGGCGCAGGATCACCCGCATCGATACTAAAAAAAATTTGTTGCCAGCCGGCAAATAAAAAAGCACCCAGAACAATGACGACGAATATGATATTCATAAATAGGAACCTGAAATCCGCTTTGCTCGGTCAGGACGGTTGGTGATGATACCATCCACATCCATTTTCAAAAACTTCCTTATGTCGCGCTCTGAATCAACCACCCACACAAAAACCTTTATCCCCAGGTCACGTGCGGTTTGAACCTCTTTTCTCGTCAGACTTTCAGACCAGGCGCACCAGATTTTGCCACCAATAGCGTTAATGCTGTGAGGAATCGATCCCTGATAATCATCTACATCAATACCGGCCATCCAGGGCGATGGACCCGGCTGTCCTATTTTGATGTTATCGAGCCATTTGGCGGTAGCGGAAATGTAGGCGGTCGGAATTTGAGGCGCCATTTTTTTTACAAAGGAGAGAACGTTCCAGTTAAATGAAAGCAATACGACCCGCGAATCAAAATTTTCGTCACAGACGATTTTTAGTACCTGCCGTACGACGTTTTCCGATGGCGGCGTCATATCGGGTTGCTCCGGTGATGTTTTGATCTCTACCCACAGTTTTGTGTGATCAACACCCCGCTTTTTTAGCAAATCGATTACTTTATGAAAGGGAGGAATCTGTTCACCATCAATCGCTTTCTGTTCCGGATATTTACGGGCATATTTTGTGTGGGGTTTTAGTCTTCCTACATCGTATGTTTGAAGCGTCTCGAAGGTAAGACTTTTAATCGGTACGATCGATTGGGTGTTCAACCATTTTCTGTTCGAGGTTCGGACAATTTCCGGTTTCAGGCTAAAAAAATGATGGACGCAAAGTACGCCATCCGCAGTCGTCATCACATCGAGTTCTACCCCGTCTACACCGATATCGAGGGTCCGCTCAAATCCGGCAAGGGTGTTTTCCGGATAAAGTCCTGCTGCCCCGCGGTGACCAATCACCGAAACTTTTTTTTGTT
>CAZSON010000196.1:1536-5316 GCA_964608375.1 uncultured Desulfobacter sp.
TCTGAAATAAAAGTTCCGCCATATCGACGATGCGTGGACCGGTTCTACAGGTCAGGCCGCAGTGGAACTGGTAAATCCGGCCTGATTGAACGGCGTTCAGCTGCCGCCACTTCTGATCCCGTGTCAGACGCGGGATGAGATGGATGTCATACCCGCAAATAAATATCATTTCCGGATTCCACTTCAAAAGTTGTGCAAAGGGTATTTTCGGATAATCTTTTTTCAGGGAACCGCTCACATTGATCCCACCACCCCGGGCAATAACGTCATATTGAAAAGAGAGCGGCCCCGCAACATAAAGTAAATCATTATCCCAATCCACGACACGGCAAACTGTCAACCGCTCTTCAGGCGCGATCGAGCCGACCTTTTCATCCAGCAGATTCAACCGATTTTGCAGTCCATCGACCAGCGCACGTGCTTTTGCAGACACCCCGAACCGGTCGCCGATATCGATCATTGACTGAAGCGCCTGATCAACGGTTTGCGGGTTGACCAGTATTACCCGAATTCCTTCTTTTTCCAAAACTGATCTCAAATACAAATGGGCTGTTTCAGCTCCTAATACCGTGTCCGGTTTCAGGGCCATCAGTTTTTCGAAATCCGGTTCGAACCAGCATAAGACATTCGGCTTTTTTAAAACTGCCGCCGGGTAATCGCAACTGTCTGTTACGCCGACCACACGGTCATCCATCCCAAGCGCAAAAAGCAATTCGGTTAGAGAAGGTGTGAGCGATACTATTCTTGATCCAGGTGTTTGATCAATGCTCATAAAAGCCTCACGAACCTGCCTTGTACCGGCGTTCTTTCCACCATGGATAAAAATCCGGCATATCAACCCCCGGTTTCATCTGAAACTGCGGTGGTCGTTTCTCAAGAAAAGAAGCGGCGCCCTCCAAGAAGTCCCGGCTTTTAAACATGAAATCGAGACAATTCGATTCGATAATGTGGGCCGCCATCGGGTGGTCTTCACCAAGACCTCTCCACAGCATCTGCCTTGAGAGGGCGGTTGATACGGCCGAGGTATTTTCTGCGATCTCATTGGCCGTTTTCCGGGCTATCGACATCAGATCCGAAAGCGGGACGATCTCGCTGAACAAACCCATTTCCATTCCCTCTTTGGCCGTAAACATCCGGCCGGTGAGAATCAGTTCGGCAGCCCGGGTGACACCGACAATTTTAGGGAGGAAATAGGTGCTGCACCCCTCCGGGACAAGCCCCCTTCTGTTAAAAATAAAACCGATCTTGGTCGCCTCTTTCGCAACAAAACGGATGTCCATTGCCAGTGTCATGGTGATCCCGACGCCAACCGCATGACCGTTAATGGCGGCAATTACCGGTTTTTTCATATCAAATATCCTCAGGGTCACTTGCCCGGCGGTGTCGCGGTGTTTCGACGGGGTCTGACCGTCTTTCCCGACTGTACTTAAACCATCGCCGCTCAGGTCGGCGCCCGCACAAAAGGCCCTGCCGGATCCGGTCACGATTACCACACGAACATCATCGTCACGATCCGCAAGATCCATGGCCCGGATCAGCTCATCCATCATAATCGGTGTCCACGCATTGAGCCTATCCGGTCGATCCAATGTTATGGTCGCTATTCGTTCTTCAACCGAATACTTGATCTGTTCAAAATCCATCTATCGATCCTCCTTTAGTTTTTATTGGTTTGCGGGACATGGCCTGTTCGAAGCGGCTGCCTCAGTTAAGCCGCAGATCACGTGTATGCTTGAAAAAGCGACAGATTCTCTTTGAGCATGTCGATAATTGGGAGCTTATAGGGACATTTTTCCTCGCACTCTCCACATTCGATGCATTTCACCACGCTTTCCATCGGTTTTCCCAGCCATGCCTTGACACCTTCACGAGATATACGTTTTGCGACTGTTTTAAATATCAGGACGGACGGGATTTGAACCCCCTGATCACACGGCATGCAGTATTCGCACCGGTGGCAAAATCTTTCCCCCAGAGTCGATTGGATAGATTCCATATCTTTTAAATCGATCTTTGAAAGCGGTTTGGGATCGCGGTACAGCCCGATAATTTCATCCGCTTCTTTTTCTGACCGGATTCCAGGGATCGGCACGACATAGGGGTGTTGCCGAAGAAACCCAAAACATAGATCCGCCCGTTCCAGAAGCCCGCCACCCAAAGGTTTCATACCGATGATGCCCACATCATTTTTGCGTGCCAAAGGAAAGAGCTCATCTGCCGGATCATTTTCAATAAAGTTAAAAGGGAATTGGACGGTTTGAAACAAGCCCTTTTTTAGCGCTTTTGTAGCGATCTGGATGCTGTGGGATGAGATTCCGATAAAACGAATTTTACCGGCCTCCTGTGCTTTTCTAGCGGCCTCAAAAGCCCCTTTGGGTGCGAGGACCTGTTCAAGAGCTTCTTCATTGGATACGTTGTGAAGCTGATAGATGTCGATCCAATCGGTCTTGATCTGCCGGAGAGAAAGATCAATGTGCACGGATGCTTCTTTTGCATCCCTTTTCGTGGTTTTGGTTGCGATGACCACTTTCTCTCTAACTGGTTTAAGGGCTGTTCCGATTTTTTGTTCGCTGGTCGGATACATATTGGCTGTATCATAAAATGTAATTCCAAGATCGAAGCAGTGTTTGACAACCGACACAGCTTCGTTTTCGGATAGTGGAATGATCGGAATTCCCCCAAAGCCGACCTCGGAGATCTCCAAATCTGTCCCTGCAAGTTTCACGGTATTCATTTTTTCCTCCCCAATGAGAAGGGTTAACTAAAAAACTTGAGTTAACCTGGCTTCTCAAAACTAAAAGTGAAAGGTTTTAATCGAATATTTCACTTATTTGCCGAATCGGTGTAACATTGGTAAATTTTGGTATATCTGCCCGCAATATGGCGCCCGCCTCAGCCATTCCCCTGTCGTAACCATCTCTGGATTCAAAATAGAGATTTCCAACGCAGATATAAGGCGCCGGTTGTTCACCACCACCTGAAATGCCCTTATCCACCTCTGTTTTGATAAGGCCAAAAGATGACAAATTCGTTTTCACCAGATCCATATGTTCCGTTCGGTAATAGTCGAAATCGAATCGAGCGTCTTCCTGATTTGGATACATCACACTAAGTTTGTACATAATTTCACCTCCTTGTCACATCGAACCGGCGCTTTATACAGCTCCGGCCGGCGGTCTACTAAATAAGTGTTTTCGCCTGTATATCTAGACGAATGAATCTACCTCTCATCAGGATTGAGCGCTCCAAGGAGCTTCGGTAAATCGCCAAACCATCCGATCAGACCGAACACAAAAGCAGCCATCAGAACAAACACCACAGTAACCGCTGCCATCACCGGTGTATAACCGTAACGCAGGGAGTTAAATATCTTGATCGGGAGCGTTTCGACGGTAAAACCGGCTACCATGTAGGCAACAATATACTCATTGAGGCTCAAAACAAAAGCGAACGCATAACCGGATATCAAATAGGGACGAACCATAGGGAAGACGACTGAACGGAAGACCATACCGGAGTTTGCCCCCATCGTCTCGGCAGCCTCAACGATCTCATGATCAATCGATTCAAATCCTAAAGAAATTGTCACCAGTGGAAGGGTGACGAAAAAAATGGAATGGGAGATTATTGTTGCGACCATCTTCCCATAGAGGCCTACAGTTGCCCAGAAAGATAAAAACCCCAGGGCGGTGATGACAGGCGGTAGAATAAACGGTGATATGCCGAGGGTAAACAAAACGCGGGCATAGAAAACCCGATATCGCCATAAAAAATATGCAA
>CAZSON010000197.1:0-2538 GCA_964608375.1 uncultured Desulfobacter sp.
AAAAAATTGATGATGAGCGCTTTGACAACGGCACAAAACCTTTTAAGAGTTATCATTTCAGAAGCAACTGATATTACAAAAGAAACCAGAACATCGCGTGCCTGCGCACGGTGATTACTTTATGGATACCGGTTCAAACTGATTGCTTCATTGTTTTTCCAAAAAATTTTATTTACCCCACACCAGATGCGGCACTGTGCCCCATTGGGGGTGCGAAACTTGAGTTCTTAATAGACAAAATCACAATTTTATGGTTAAGTAACAATTATTTTGAGCCATATAAAGCAAAAAGATGTTGAAAGGACACAACAGAATGAAATCCCCGGAAATCAAAACTACTCTTCCCGGACCGCGTGCCCGACAACTGATTAAGATGGACAAACGGGTTGTCTCGCCTTCATACACCCGCAGTTACCCGCTTGTGGTGGAAAAAGCCCGGGGCCTTTGGTTGGAGGATGTAGACGGCAATAGCTTCCTCGATTTTACTGCTGGCATAGCTGTCTGTGCCACCGGCCATTGCCATCCCCGTGTGGTCAGGGCCATCAAAAAGCAGGCGGATCTTCTGCTGCATATGTCAGGTACTGACTTTTACTATACGCCTCAAATTTTATTGGCAGAGAAGCTCGGGTCTCTTGCGCCCGGCCGGGGAAAGAAAAAGGTCTACTTCGGGAATTCGGGGGCAGAGGCGGTGGAAGCAGCCTTTAAGCTTGCGCGCTGGCATACCCGGAGGGAATTAAATATTGCTTTCTACGGGGCATTTCACGGCCGTACCATGGGGGCACTTTCCCTGACCGCCAGCAAAACGGTTCAGAAAAAGCACTATAATCCACTGGTGCCTGGAATTACACATATCCCATATGCTTACTGTTACCGATGTCCCTATCATCTCTGTTATCCCTCGTGTGGCCTGGCATGTGTCCATTGGGTTGAGGACACGCTTTTCCGAACAAGCTTGCCGCCCGAAGAGGTCGCGGCTATCATCGTAGAACCGATTCAGGGAGAGGGCGGTTACATTGTGCCTCCGCCCGAGTTTCACAAGTCACTTCACAAGATCGCAAAAAAATATGATATCCTCTATGTTGTCGATGAGGTGCAATCCGGCATGGGACGAACAGGCAAGATGTTTGCGATGGAACATTTTGGGGTCATTCCCGATATCATGGCATTGGCCAAAGGAATTGCCTCCGGGATGCCTTTGGGCGCATTGGTGGCACGCGGAGAGATTATGGATTGGGAAGCCGGATCCCATGCGTCCACATTCGGCGGCAATCCTGTTTCCTGTCAGGCTGCCCTGGCGACCATCGATCTGTTAATTGAGTCGTTGATGGCAAATGCTGCACTTCAGGGAGAGCACCTGATGAGCGGACTACGGAAACTGCAGCAAGCGCATGAATGCATCGGGGATGTTCGAGGAAAGGGTTTAATGGTCGGAGTCGAATTGGTTAAAGACCGTGAATCCAAGGTGCCGGCAAAGGAATGCCGTGATAAAATTATAAATGCGGCATTTCGAAAAGGTTTGCTCCTTTTGGGTTGCGGTGAAAACAACATTCGGTTTTGCCCGGCATTAACGGTAAGAAGGACTGAAATCAATACCTGCTTAACTATTTTTGATGATGCTGTCCGGGAAGCGACCTGTTGCTGAAAGATGGATTGCAGGAGGGGTTTTTTGAAAATGGAATCAATTTTGAGAAAATTAGATCTTCGGGAAGAAGAATCCGGAGCCGGCATCGGTTCCCCGAAGACATGCGAAGGTCCCCTGCTTGCATCGGTTTCCCCTGTCAACGGCAAACCGATTGGAAAGATCCGCTGCGCCGGTCTTAACGACTATGAAATCGTGATAAACAGCGCCACGCAGGCCTTTGTTAAGTGGAAAAGAGTCCCGGCCCCCAAAAGGGGAGATATCGTCCGTCAAATAGGTATGGCGCTACGCCGACACAAGCAAGAGCTGGGCGCCCTGATAAGCCTGGAGGTGGGAAAGATTCGAGCTGAAGGCGAGGGTGAGGTTCAGGAGATGATCGATATTGCAGACTTTGCCGTCGGTCAATCCAGAATGCTTTACGGGTTGTCCATGCACAGCGAACGCACCGAACACCGTATGTATGAACAGTGGCATCCCCTGGGGCCGGTCGGGGTGATTACGGCATTTAATTTTCCGGTTGCGGTTTGGTCGTGGAATGCGTTGATTTCACTGATTGCCGGAAATACGGTGGTATGGAAGCCTTCTTCAAAGGCGCCTCTCTCTGCCATTGCTACTATGAAGATCGTCTGGAAGGTGTTGATGGAAAATAATCTTCCCAATGGGATTTTAAATCTGGTGATCGGCGAACGGGATGATGTGGGAGAGGCGTTGATTAACGATGCACGCGTTCCCCTTATTTCAGCCACCGGCAGCACCGGTATGGGAAAACATGTGGCGAAAGCGGTGTCAAAGCGTCTGGGAAAAACCATTTTAGAACTTGGGGGGAACAATGCGATTATCGTTACAGCAAATGCAGATTTGGAGATGGCGACCCGGGCGATCGTTTTTGGAGCAGTGGG
>CAZSON010000197.1:2638-5299 GCA_964608375.1 uncultured Desulfobacter sp.
CCTTGATGAAGCTATTTTTTATCACAATTCGGTTCCTCAGGGACTTTCTTCGGCCATATTTACCAATAATCTCAGGGAGGCGGAGATCTTTTTGAGCCACATGGGGAGTGATTGCGGAATAGCCAATGTGAATATTGGTACATCAGGGGCAGAAATCGGTGGTGCTTTCGGAGGTGAAAAGGATACCGGTGGTGGCCGGGAAGCCGGATCTGATGCATGGAAAGCGTATATGCGCCGTCAGACCTGTACCATCAACTGGTCCCGGGAACTTCCATTGGCACAGGGTATCCGATTTGGGCCGAAATAGCGACCGTATCTCAAATCCGGCCGCCTCAAACACAGGTTTTAATGTCCGATAACAAAATGAAATTTTTCTGGCGGGCGGGTGTGCTGTTCGCACTGGTGTTTGTAGCTCTTTTATCGATTCGTATCAACCTGCTTGGGAAGTTGCTCCCCACCCCCCAAACTGCCTCTTTTTCATCTGTTATCTCCATCTCGGAGCGTGATACCTGGATGAACATTTCCCATAAGGACCAAAAAATAGGATATTCTCATTCAACGGTTTCACAAACATCCAAAGGATATCGTCTCAGGGAAATCCTCTATATGCGCATCAATACCATGGGGATGGCACAGGCCTTGAATCTTAAAACAGAGGCGGATCTTCATCCGGATTTATCCATTTCTTCATTTAATTTTGAAATCAGCTCAGGCCGGTTCAGGTTTGCGGCAAAAGGAACCTTTTTTCAGAATATACTTTCCATACAAACCCAAAGCTCAGGGGCCAGCCGAAAATACGATATCAAGGTCAAAGAAAAACCGTATCTTGCGGCCGGAATAGCCGATGCGGTAATCGCGGAAGGGCTAAGACCTGGAGAAAGACGAACTTTTAATGTTTTTGATCCTGCAACGATGGGACAAGAGCCCGCGGTTATCCGGGTCGTAGGTAAAGAAGATGTCCTGAACATGGGGAGGAAAAAGGATGCAACAAAGGTGCTGCTTACCTTTAAAGGGACAACGCAAAAGGCCTGGATAGGAGAAAATGGAGAGGTTCTGAAAGAAGAAGGTCTTTTAGGGATTCGTCTTGATAAAACGAGCCGACACGATGCGCTTTACGGCCTTCCGATAAAGGCGAGCCAGGACCTGACACAGGTGGTTTCGGTTCCATCCAATGTTATTTTTAAGCATCCGGAGAATCTTACCCATTTGCAAGTTAAAATAGAGGGTGTTTCATTTGACCATTTGGATCTTGACGGCGAAAGACAGCGTTTAGAGGGCCAGGTCTTGATCATTGAAAAGGAGAGTTTGTCTGATCTAAAAGCCGAACTACCATCTTCAGCGCAAATGAAAATAGATAAAAATATTGAAGACAGATTTTTGAAACCTACCCCTTTTATTCAATCTGATAATGAAAAGATCCAAGGCCTGGCCAACAAAATTGTCTCCGAAGCCGACTTTCCGTTAGAAAAGGCAAAAAAAATTCTTTTTTGGGTATATGAAAATATTGAAAAACGTCCGGTTCTTTCTGTTCCGGATGCGTTATCAACGCTTGAAAATCGGATAGGGGATTGCAATGAACATGCGGTACTTTTGGCTGCGCTCTCCCGGGCGGCGGGCATACCTGCAAAAATAGAGGCTGGGTTGGTCTATTTAAACGGCCGGTTTTATTACCATGCATGGAATCTTTTGTTTGTTGGCAAATGGATAACAGCCGATTCACTTTTTGGCCAAATTCCGGCCGACATTACCCATATCCGGTTGTTAGATGGCAGTCCGGAAAATCAACTTGATTTAATCGGCGTTGTCGGAAAAGTGAAGTTGACCGTTATTGAGCCCAGCTCGGGCAGACCGGGAATAAAAAAAATATCACCCCGGATGCGATCTTCCAAATCTACGGGATAAACAACTGATTGAGTAGCTCTAGGATGATTGAACTCCAGCACCTTACAAAAAATTATTCCAAAACCGTTGCGGTTAATGACCTGACCCTCAATATCCCGACAGGTGAAGTGTTCGGGTTCATCGGTCCCAATGGCGCAGGAAAAACCACAACGATCAAGATGATGGGGGGAATTCTGGAACCGAGTTCGGGCGTGGTTTTGATCTGTGGTATAAATATGAAAATAGCACCTGAAAGGGCAAAAAGCAAAATCGGCTTTATACCGGACCGACCCTATATTTATGAAAAGCTCACCGGTATGGAATTTTTAAACTTCACCGCAGATCTTTATGAAGTGAACAATGAGACCTTTATTCAAAAGGCCAAGGACAAGTTGGATATGTTCTCCCTCAGCGAATGGTCAAATGAACTGATTGAAGCGTATTCCCATGGAATGAAACAGCGCCTGATTATGGCAGCCGCTCTTCTGCACGATCCGGAAGTGATCATCGTCGATGAACCGATGGTGGGACTTGATCCCGCAGGCATAAAGATGGTGAAAGAACTCTTTAGGGAGCTATCATCCGAGGGCGTCACAATTTTCATGTCCACCCACAGCTTGAACGTTGCCGAAGATGTATGTGACCGTATCGGCATCATTAACAAGGGAAGCCTTATCGCTACCGGGGCCATTGAAGATTTAAGGCGGCATGCCGATGTGATGGATGTCGACCTTGAGCAGGTGTTCATGAGGCTGACGCAGGAAAATGAAAAAACTTAAA
>CAZSON010000198.1:0-5296 GCA_964608375.1 uncultured Desulfobacter sp.
AAATAGAAATTCTTATCACTTAAACAGTGGAGGCGGTAAATGGCAGATCAATTGAAACATTGGTACGAACCACTGACGCCCTTGAGTTTTCTGGAGCGCATTGCGTACGTCATGCCGGATAAAACAGCCGTAATTCATGAAGATCAGCGTTGGACATGGAAAGAGTTTTTTGACCGGGCAAATCGGCTGAGCAATGCCCTTAAAGGGATTGGGGTCGGGAAAGGAAAGAATGTTGTCTTTTTGTCTCGTAATTTCCCACCTTTACTGGAAGCGCATTACGGCGTGCCGCTTGCCGGAGGGGCACTCGTGGCGATAAATTATCGTCTTTCACCCGGAGAGGTGACCACCATTGTGAATCTGGCTGAAGCTGAGGTAATGGTGGTTGATTCAGGTGTAGCTCACCTGGTGAATACAGAAGACCTGCCTAAAGTTAAAACATATATAAACATATTTGATGGGCGGGATGTGCATGGCGAAACTCCTGGAAAAGAGTTGCCCGGACCCGGTTACGAAGAATTTATCACCCAGGCAAGTAAAACGTATATCAAACCGGAGATTGAGGATGAAAATGACATTATTGCCATTGATTACACCAGCGGGACAACGGGTAAGCCGAAAGGTTGTATGTATTCACACCGAAGCGCTTATCTTCACGCGATTGCAAAGATCATAGAACATTCATTGGATGTAAATTCGATTTATCTCTGGACCCTGCCGATGTTTCACTGCAATGGGTGGTGTTGGACCTGGGCCACATCCGCTATGGGGGCAACCAATGTATGTATGCGCGCCCCTGACGCAGAAAAGATGTGGCAACTCATTGAAAAGCATGGGGTGACCCATATGGCCGGTCCCCCGGTTATTTTTTACCGGCTGGGTCAATATATGGATAAACAGTCTATCGGAAAGTTTCCTAACAAGATCATCATAAACAATGCCGCTGCACCTCCGCCCGAAAATATGTTGATAGACATGGAGAAGAAAGGGGCGGAAATCAGGCATGCGTATGGTCTTACCGAGACCTATGGGCCTTTCACGATCTGTGAACGGCAGCCGAAATGGGATGACCTGCCGTTTGAGGAACGGATCGCCATTAAGATGCGCCAAGGGGTTCCAGACATCACCGCCGGCCAGATAAGGGTGGTCGATTCGAAAGGAAGCGATGTGCCCTGGGATGGAAATACCATGGGTGAAATCATCATGCGCGGTAATGATGTTATCCAGGGATATTACAAGGCACCTGAACAAAACGCCAAGGCCTTTAAAGGGGGATGGTTTTACAGCGGTGACGGAGGCGTTATCCACCCGGACGGCTATGTCGAAGTAAAGGACAGATTTAAGGATCTCATTATCAGTGGTGGAGAGAATATCGTCGGCGTTGAGGTAGAAAACTGCATCTATCAACATCATGACGTAGATGAGGTCGCCTGTTTTGGAAAGCCGGATGAGCAGTGGGGGGAGGTAGTCAAATGCCTTGTACACCCCAAGCCAGGAACGAATCCTACCGAACAGGAGATCATAGACTTCTGCCGCGACCGCATAGCCCATTTCAAGTGCCCTAAGGAAATAGAATTTGGCGAAATACCCAGAACCTCTGCCGGGAAAGTTCAAAAATATATTTTTCGCCGGAAAGAGCGAGAGAAATTAGAAGATCAGAAGGGAATCCCGCGAGTTTAGCAAAAAAATTCGCTTGCATCGGACTATCAGAGCCCATAGGACCCGACTTTCCAGGCCGTACTAAAAACGTAAATTTTTCTCACGTTTTTGGAGCATAATCACATATTCTTTATTTCGACATCAATCTGCTTTTTAACGATCCTTCCGGTTTCACTCTAACTGTAACTCTGCCATGACTCTGTTTAGAACTGCCTGTCCGCACGAAGCCGTCCGATACTTCTGAAAGCCGATCTTTGGCTTATCCGGAAGCGTACGTTTTATTCAGCCGGAAGCAAATGTGTTATGGTATTCGTTGTCAAATTTTGGTAAAAAAGCATTTTTTAACGAAAATCAACATGGGTCCGCCGATCCGATGTATCTTGCGGCATCGAACGGAGTTCAAGAGGACCAAGGCCCTTTAGAGCAATATGGCAAGTCATCGCAAAAAGACCGTATCCCGGAAAAGACCCCATGAAGCGTCACGGGCAAAACCACGGGTTCCCCAGGCGGATTTGGATCGGCTGGAGTTTAACCGAAATGCTTTCGCATTGATGCCGAATCCCAAAGACAAGCGTCCCGGGATCGCCATTCTGGTTGAAGCCCCCAGAAGGTCAGTCGGTCAACGATTTTGTTCCTGCAATGCTGGGCGCTCACATACCTGTTCCCATCTTAGAGAGATGCCCCGAATTCTTTCGGAATATAGGCAGCAGATCAAAGAAAATACCCCTGCCGATGATTTCAGAGCGAGCTTCTGGTATCGGTTCGCAGAAGTAATGGCGGCTGGGTCTTCGATAAAAACGTATACCGTTCGCCTGACCACCGCCTCTCATGGATCCGGTCAGGCGCTGGTAGTTGTGAGCGCCACAGGTGAACGGTTATTGACTTACTTTTCACAGGCGCCGGATTGCTCCCGTTTTCTTGAAAGATGCACCGCCACAAATGAGGAACAGGAAATCCCGACCCGGGGCCATGTGATATCGCAACTTTCCCTGCTGACCCTTACCCACGGCGAGCGAGTGCTCATGGACCGTGGTCTCAAAACCCGCCGCCAGGTGCTGGAAGAGAGTTTTTGGTACAAAGCAGCCTATCACGGGTACCGGGAATTTTCGGCGCATGGAGGTACTTTCTACCCGATCATCGAAAAAAACACCGGCACATTTTCCCTCCGATTTCAAAATGCTGAAAAACAGTGCCCTTTTGCCGTGGATATTCCGCGGGCTCGGGTCAAAACAGTGTTGGGAGCTCTTAAGGAAGTGCTCTGCAACGCGCACGATTTGTCAGTTGATCCCATACCGCTTGATTCTATTTTCGATGTGCGGCTCAATAAAAATCTCGATATCGATATTCAGCCGCTGTTCCGTCTGATCCAAAAAGACGGCGAGGCGAAATTTTTCGACCGGGAGAGCCTCAAACGGTTTCAATACGGGGATTTGTACTACATCGAGGAGTTGGGAATACTGGCCGAAGACCAATATCCGAAACTGCATCCGAACAAGCTCAAGGCGCCGGTGAAAACCGTCATTAACAGGAGCCGGGTTCCGGTCTTTTTAGAAGAATTTAAAACAGACTTAGCCGGCGACACTTACCGGATCGACGACAATATCAAACGCCTTAAGATCATTAAGGAAATCGACCGGCTGGAAATTACACCGGAATCCTTGAAGAAGGACTGGTGCTGGTTATCGGCAAAATACGGATTTGGCAACCAGTGGATTTCCCTTTCAGAAATTCTGGCGGCCAAAATAGATAACCAACGATACGTCGCCACCGATGAGGGATGGATTGACGTCGAATCGCCAGAGTTTAACCTGCTTGACACCCTTGCCGATCGGATGTCGGACACTTTTCGACGGGGCGAAAAGCTGGGGATACGACTCTCCCGGATGGAGATATTGCGGCTTGTGGCCGGCCGGGAAAATGACATCACCTTTATCGGCGATGCAGACCGTGTTTCCGTATTGAAGCGGCTTTGCCGCACAAAACCCTCTGGCCGGTTGCCGGAACTTGAGGGAATGACTTCCCGGCTGAGAAACTATCAGAAACGGGGCACGGAATGGCTGATGTTTCTGTTTGAAAACGGTTTCGGGGGACTACTGTGCGATGACATGGGACTGGGCAAAACCCACCAAGCCATGGCCCTCATGGTGTGGCTTCGTGAACGGAAAGCGGCGACCGAACCCTTTCTACTGGTGTGTCCCACCACAGTCATCAGCCATTGGCATCGTAAACTCGGTGAACACGCACCCGGTTTGAAAACAGTTGTGCACTATGGGGGAGACCGAGACCTGGCGGCGGCCATTAAAGGAAACGATGTCATTTTAACCTCCTACGGCGTTTTGAGAAGGGATGTTTCCCATATCAAACGGGTTTCTTTTTCCATCGCGGTGTTCGATGAAATTCAGAACATCAAGAATCGAGAAACTAAAGCCTATCGGGCCGCTGAAATCGTCCGGGCACACATCAAGCTCGGACTCACCGGAACCCCTATCGAAAACACCCTGGCCGATCTGAAGGCGCTCCTGGATGTAACCGTTCCCGGATACCTGGGTACAGAGGATCATTTTTTACATCAATATCTGATTCCCATCCAGGAGGAGCGTAATGCCTTTCGGCGGGAGGAGCTGAGCCGACTCATTTCCCCCTTTATCCTGCGGCGACTCAAGGGAGCGGTTTTAACGGAATTGCCCAAAAAAATAGAAGATATTCGGATCTGTGAGCTGTCCGAGGATCAGGTCAAGCTGTACCGGGACGCCGTTTTCAGACGGGGAGCGGATCTGGTAAACGCTCTCCGGGAAGATTCGCAGCCGATTCCATACCTGCACATTTTCGCCCTGCTCAGCCTGCTCAAGCAAATTTGCAACCATCCGGCGCTGGTCGAAGGAACGGTGAAAGCATACAGCCAATACCAATCCGGGAAATGGGAGTTGTTCACCGAACTTTTGTCCGAAAGTTTGGACAGTGGGCAGAAAGTGGTGGTGTACAGCCAGTATCTGGCGATGCTGAACATCATGGAATCCTATCTAACCGAGCGTAAGGTGGGGTTTGCCAAACTCACCGGAGCCAGTAGGAACCGGGGGAACATCATCGATCGTTTCAACACCGATGCCGACTGCCGCGTGTTTCTGGGAAGCCTCAAAGCCGGGGGAACCGGTATCGATCTGGTGGCCGCTTCGGTGGTCATCCACTACGACCGCTGGTGGAACGCCGCCCGCGAGGATCAGGCCACAGATCGGGTTCATCGAATCGGCCAGCGGCGAGGGGTTCAGGTGTTCAAGCTGGTAACCCTGGGAACGCTGGAGGAAAAAATCGCCGCCCTTATCGAGAAGAAACGAAACCTTATGAAAGGTGTCGTCAAAGAGGATGATCCTGGACTTTTAAAATCCTTTACCCGGGAACAGCTGCTGAACATGCTCTCCCTGCCGACATGATGCGACCCTTAAACCGAGAACATCTTCATTTTCTCTGGGAAAAGGCCAAAAAGGACGATCTGGACGGTCTGAATAACGAGGACAGGCGTTTGGCAGAAGCCATGCTGCTACATGAATCACTTTCAAAAAAGTTTGCCATATGGTGAATTCTTTGAATTTCAAGGCCTTCTCTCTTTTTAAACATAGTTTTTCCCGACCTTGTGATAGGGAAG
>CAZSON010000199.1:0-5265 GCA_964608375.1 uncultured Desulfobacter sp.
CGGCGTTTTGACAAATCGATATTGTAATCAAATCCACCAATGTAATCGGTATGGCCCACCACTATGATGCGCAGATCGGGGTGGTTGGTGAGCAATTTGACGATTTCGTCCAGGGTGGATTTGGATGCAGGCTTCAACTTTGCACTATTGTGATCAAAGTAGATACCGTACAGCGCTACACGTCCGTTTTCCGTCATATCCAGCCGCATCTTTGCAGCATCCAGCATCTGCATTTCCATCGCCTTTGTTTCAGCGACAATCATTCCAACGCGCACGCCATCACCGCCGCTATGTGGACTTGCCAGCACAGAGAGGTAAATTTTTCTCCCTTCTACCGTTTTCACCGCGGAAAGATAGTAGATGTCATATCCGAGCCGGGCTTCTCGGATAATATCAACGGGATGTTTGTATTTGAAGTTATAATCGTTAATTTGATCAGGACCACCGGAAAAAATTGGATCAAAATTAGCATCCTTGACTTTGGTCTCGAAATTTCGGAATACCTCCAACGCAGACACACCCTTCGGGATACGATAGAAAATACGGGTTATTTTCCCCTCGACGGTCAGAGATGTTTTTTCAGCGTCAGCGGCTTTTTTCACCGGGCCGGTCGCAAACACAGTCTGTCCGTAATTTTCGACATTGTAAAATTTGATCTCCGACCCTTTGAACCGGCCGATATTCGGATAATCCGAACTCCCCTTCATATCTGCCGCGTTTAAAGATGTGTGAAGGAAAAACACCAAAAGTGCGGAAATGATCTTGAAAAATGATTTCATATCGCTGATCCTCCATTTAAAACATAACCGTTTTTATCGCTCGATCGATCGCTTACCTACGTTAGTCGCAAAAAACACAAAACAAAAACCATACTGTAATGTGGAGCAAACTATTAAGATGGTCCCGCAGTTTCATTCAAATTTAGAACGGCGGCGGCGTTTCCACCGAGAATCGCCATCACTTCCGTTTCGGTAAAAGCGATTCCCTTTGGCGCATTATTCGGCAAATTTTTTATCAATTGGATCCAGTTTCGCGTCGGTTGAACCGTATTAAAGATCGGGTTATCAGTTCCAAAGACCACCTTTGAGACCCCTGCGTAATCGAGAATGTCACGCAGTTCACGGCAAAACAGGCTATAATGTCCAAAGGCATAGGAATCCCACATGGCCAAATCACCATAAATATTTGGTTGGTGGGCAGCAAGGGCAGCCCAGGGTCTCCAATTAATCGCACCCATATGGGCTGCAATCACTTTAAGTTCCGGAAAATCAACCGCCAGGTCAGCCAGAAGCGAAGGACTGGCAAACTTACATCGTGCCGGAGGCATTAAAGGCCCTGTGTGAGTTAAAAGAATACCACCGTTGTGGTTCAAAACGTCAAGAACCCTATAGGACTCCGGCCCGCTGGGATCATATCCGGAATCCGGATGATATTTCAGTCCTCTCACTCCAAATTCCTCAAAACATTTTTTCAGCATATCCGGCGCATTCGGTCTTCTCGGGTCGATACCGGCCAGGGCCATGACCCGGTCAGGATATTTCTGAGCGATATGACCCGTTTTTTCATTAATTTTTTGAATAACCTCCTGAGTAAGCCCCTCATTATCGGAATTGTCAACCGAGCAGATCACGGTCAGGTCAATTCCAGCCTCATCCATAGAGGAGATAAGCCGTTCACCGGTTGGATCCGGCCATGTTTCCAGTGCCTTTTTAATGAGCTGTTCACGATTTATGTTAATTCCCATAATTTCGGCCGCCCGAAAGGCATGTCTGGCTGTTTGGACCACTCGCTCCTCATTAATCATCGGCATTATGTGATAGTGAACATCTATGATCATTATCCGCTCCTTTCATAGAACAGGTGTCTATAAAATCTCCAATTAACTTGAGTTAAGCAGCACCTACCTCCACCACCAGCATATTCTGCCATTTTTTCTGATGGTAACGATGGAACGAGACTATAAACAGGGCTGCAACAAGAAGGAGAACGCAAAGCCACGCGTAGTAGATTCCTTTATCGAAAACCTCGATGCCGATATAAACCGGAAATATCATTGCAAACAAAGAAACAATCGCGACGCTCCACATGATAAAATTTGTATCTCCTGCCCCCTTGAGCAGGCCCGAAAAGGACATATAAAGCGCATCCATGAAAACATATCCTGCAACAATCTGCAAGAGATTGCGGCCGGTGTCCATCACGGAAACGTAATCACCCATTGTTCCACCGGAGGATATGAAAAGTGAAAGAACCTGATTCGGCGCAAAAACAAAGAGAGAATCGATCGCAAAGGTATAGGCCATAAGAATATGAATGGCGCTCCATGTGGCATCTATTGCCTCTTCGGGTCTCCCACGCCCCAACGCCTGTCCCACTAAGGTGCTGATGCCATAGGAAAATCCGATTGCCGGCATGAAAGCCAGTGAATTGATAGAGATAACAATATTACTGACGATAAGTTCATTTTTTCCGATCCGCCCCACCATGAAAACGAAAAATGTAAAAGCAAAAATATCGATGCTGATCTGCAGGGCGGCGGGTCCGCCGAATCTCATGAGGCGGGTAAAAATGTTCGAGTCAAACGCCAAGTTGTGCAAAAAATACTTTTTCTGATTTAAACGGGTAAATGTCAAAAGCGAGAACAATAACGTGATGAATCCCCAGGATGCAAGCGTAGCGATGGCAGCGCCTGTAATACCGAGTTCGGGGAATACCCACACCCCGTTGATGAGCGCATAGTCGAGTGGAATGTTAAAGGCCATGCCAAGGCCATTGATCATCATAACTGCCCGGGTAATTCCCCTTCCGGTAAAAAAAGCCGACAGTGCATGATTGCCAAGGTGTAAAACAGAACCCCAGCACAGTATCTTAAAATATATCTGCTCCAGGCGCTGAACCTCCGGTGCGTGACCTGCAAGGGAAAAGAGCGGATAAGCGATAAGGCTCGAAAATCCGGCGACCAATAGACCTGAAAAAATACTGAAATAGATCCCCTGCCACAGGGCGGGTCCAATTCTTTCATATGCCCCGGCACCGCAGTACTGAGCGATAAAAACACTTGTGTACCCGGCCACTCCGCTGAAAAAGGACATTACAAGCAACGCGGCGATGCCGGCCGGAAGAGCAGCGGCGATGGCATCCACATTGTAGTTGGATAAAAATATCCTATCCGTAAATTCCATCACCGTGATGGCAGCCATGCTCATCACCAATGGGAAACATACGGTCATCACCTCCCGGTACCGACTTCTCTTTCTCCATTTTTCCCAGACAATCATCCTGATCCTTTTCTGTCCAATTTTTATTGCTGCTTAGAAGCCGCATGACTGAAACAACCGGTTCATTTAACAGCTGAAGGGGAAAAGTCAACTGAATTGAAGAATCCTGCATTCCGACTAAGCCGCACGGGAAATGCGCTCGCTGGTTCAGTTCAAACTTTTATCCGTGATTTAAGATTTGACAAAGGTTTCCTATGCTTGCTAATTGATAAATACATGGAGGCAGATGATTTTGACAGAACATATAGGAGGTGAGAAATGAATTGGTTTATCTTCATTGCCGGAATAATCGCCGCAATGACAGTGGTAGGACACTTTACTGTTGGGCGGAAAGACTTTCTGATGCCTCTGCTTGATTCATCCATTGACGATGTACCCAAAAAGGTGCTGCATTGTGTTTTCCACTATATTTCGGCATTCCTCGTCATTTCGACCCTTGCTCTGCTTGCCGTGGGGGTCGGTGTAAAATTCAAATCCGGTTACACCCTTTTGGTAGATTTTATTGCCATCCATTACGCAACTTTCGCAGTGACACAATTGGTCATTGCGCTGAGATCGAAGATCCCCAGCCCGGCCCTTAAACTTTTCCAGTGGATCTTTTTTTCACTGACCGCCGTCTTTGCCTGGTTGGGCATTTTGTAACAAACCCTCTTTCCAGATCAATCAGGAGAAAACATATCGATTGCAATGGAATTAAATACAATGGGAAACACTTATAATCCGAATAACCGATATCAGCAGGATTATTGCGGGCGTATTCTCGATGGTGCATACAGCGATCAATTGAAGCAGCATGTAGCCGGATATATTAAATGCTACCTTGCTGCTGAAGAGACCGGATCCCCGGCGATACAGTACATTGCCGCCTGGCGGGAGAAAAAAAAGGAGATCTGGTATGAATATGCCTGCAAACGACTGCTGGCGCTTCTCGGATGCAAATATGACGAGCTCGCCGAGGTTTTTAGAAACCGAATCATCGATCGCCGAATTTATAAATACCTGGATCTGGATGCAGGTATCATAAAAGAGGTTAAAAGCCAGGAGGAATTGAGTGGCGCCCGGGAAGAATTACGCGCAGAGGGGAAAAAAACAGGGGAGATCGAGGCGGTCTACAAGATTTCAGTGAAGAATGGCGAGGCCATTTGGCTAAAGGATCAGGCAACTATAGAAATCCATGAACAGGACAGAATTTGTCTGTCCCTCGGCTTTCTTACTATCGTTTCCAAAGAGATGGAAGCAGAAGATGAATTGAAAAAACACCGTGATCATCTTGAGGAAATTGTAACGGAAAGAACTGCTGATCTGGTAAAATTAAATGTTCAGCTGAAACAGGAGGTAGCAGAACGTAAACTGGCGGAAGAAAAACTCCGACAAAGCTACAACAGCTTGCAACAAAATTTGGATAAAATTGTCCATGTCATGTCGTTGACGGTGGAAGAACGGGACCCCTACACCGCCGGTCATCAAAGGCGCACTACGGATCTGGCTGTGGCAATCGCCAAAGAGATGGGGCTTTCCAAGCATCAGATTAAAGGCATCCAAATGGCCGGGTTTATCCACGATATAGGCAAGATATCGATACCGGCTGAGATTTTAAGCAAGCCCGGCAGACTAAATGAAGCGGAAATCCTATTGATAAGAAGGCATCCTCAGGTCGGATATGATATTTTAAAGAAGATCGATTTCCCCTGGCCTGTTGATCTCATTGTGCTGCAACACCATGAAAAAATGGACGGCTCCGGGTACCCACAGGGTCTTTCGGGAAAAGAGGCACTTGTGGAAGCAAGAATTTTATGCGTAGCCGATGTTGTTGAAACCATAGCGTCCCACAGACCTTATCGACCCGGCCTTGGTTTGGATAAGGCCCTGGAAGATATCACCAAAAACAGGGGGATCCTTTTCGATCCACATGTGGTGGATGCATGTTTAGCACTTTTTCAAAATAAAAACTTTCAGTTTTAATAGATTGGGTATTACATATCCGCCC
>CAZSON010000200.1:0-5163 GCA_964608375.1 uncultured Desulfobacter sp.
CAGAAATTTGCTTCTTCTGTCTGGGAGAAGGATTACCATCAGCACATCGAGAAATTGACTCTCCGCCGGTTGCGGATAACCGCCCTCATTGTTCTTTTTCTGTTCATATTAGATGCTGGGTTTCAATATCTTTCCGAAGGAACAATCTTAACCGGCCTGTTTTGGGTTCGATTGGCGGCAGCTATCGCGATCTTAATTATTTTAGCGCTCACCTATTCCAAATCTTCTTTCCGAGTCGCCTTTGTCCTTTCTCTGATTGGAACGCTGATTGTGGCCGGGGATATTGAAGGGGCGATTATGATTACCGGCGTTTATCATTCTCCTTTTCAGACCGGACTTGCCCTTCTCGTCATCTCGGCCGCATTGCTGTTTCCTTATTCGGTCAAGCAAATGGCTGTCACCTGCGGTTTCATCTGGGGCATGTTTTTTATCCCTATTGTCATTAACTGGAAAACTATCGAGATTAATGGCTTTAATTTCTTAGTCAGCCTGTTTTTCTTGATCTGTTCATCTTTAATCGCCGTGATTGCAAGCTATATGATTTCCCGGCTCCGGCGGCAGGAGTTTTTTAGCCGGCTGGCCTTAAAAGATACGTTTGGTAAATATGTTGCTACCCAGATCCGCGACGAAGTGCTCTCAGGCCGGATTCCGCTTGATGGGGAGATGAAGGAGGTGACGATTCTGTTTGCAGACCTGCGCGGTTTCACCCCGATGACCGAAGCTTACGATCCCAAGATGGTCGTAAAGATTATGAATAGCTATTTCAAGGAAATGGCCGGCGCTATCCAGGACCAGGACGGTGTGGTGCTGCAATTTATCGGGGACGAGATCTATGCGGTTTTCGGCGCGCCTATCGCCCGACCAGATCACCCGGCCAAAGCTTTTCAGGCCGCTCTGGCTATGGGACGCAGGTTGATTGCACTCAATAAGCGTTTTAAAGAAAAGGGTTGGCCGAGCCTGCATCACGGCATCGGCATTCACACCGGAAAGGCCTTGGCTGCCAATATTGGAAGTCCTGATCGCCTTTCCTACCTTCTGGTAGGAGATACAGTCGTTGTGGCATCCCGGCTCCAATCGATGACGAAAGAAGTCGGAACCGAGATGATTGTGTCGAGTTCTACTTATGCCCAATTGCCTGATGTGCAATTATCCACCGTGTCGTTGCGAAAAATGCCCCCTGCGGTACTGAAAGGAAAAAGTGAACCGATAGATTTTTTTGCGTTGCAGATAAATTGAAAGGTTATTGTCAAAAGGGGCGCAGAGTCTACGGAAGCTTTTTTCCTATTCCTTGTCAAAACCCATCGGGGTGCGTTTATAGACGACGAAAATCCGGCAACTGAAAGAGGTAATTAGTCCAAGCAGGAATGATGAACGAAGAATTAGATGTTGTTGTTATGCCGAACGGATCTTTGCAACTCGAATGGACCGATGCGCAAGATGCAGTACGCAAAAGCAGCAGGCTGCTGCAGAAGGAAATATACAAGCGATTCACTGCCGATATTGATTCATGGCTCCTGTTTTTGGGATTTTGCGATCAACAGGTCACTCTTTCTCCTTCCCTTAATTACTGGCGGGATTTTTCCGGGGTTTTTGCCCAAAAACTCTGCCGGACACCCGATCTGGAAGCACTTCGCCATAAAGTCGATGTTTTGATTAGCCAAGCTGAGCTGAAGGGATATCTGGATCAGGCCCCGTTGATGCCCGGTTTGGAATACCTGAGCCCAACATTGCTTGAGGCGGTATGGTCAAGGTTAAACACCGCATTTACCCTTGCGATTAAATCATATTCCGGAACCGTAGATGATTTTATAAGGACATACAGCCCCAATGTGCATCTTGTGGGCAGGGTGTTTTTCCACCTGGTGGAAAATAAGAGTGAGGAGAATCCCTTTGCCTTTATGGCAACCTATTCCACCAGGTTAAACAATAAAGGAAGATCCAAACATCTTCCTCTGAAACATGCGTTGGAAGAATATGGCAAAGAGGATGAAAAGCTGCTGGAACTTCTTGCAACAGTGCATACAGCAGCGAAACGGAGTCCTTTTATTGCCGACCTCCTTGAAACCGGGGATCTGTTTCATCCTCTTGCCTGGTCCTCAGGCGAGGCATTTTCATTTTTAAAGGAAATTCCCGTTTACGAAGAATCTGGTATTTTATGCCGTATCCCGAACTGGTGGAAAGGGAATGCATCAGGCGTAAGGCTGAATTTCAGCGTGGGTGATAAAAAGCCGTCTTTTGTCGGCATGGATGCAATCTTGAATTTCAATGCCGGCTTATTTCTCGGGGAAATGCAAATTTCGGAAAAGGAAGCACGGCAGTTATTAAATGAATCGGAAGGGCTCGCTTTTATAAAAAACAAATGGGTGGCGGTGGATCCGGAAAAGCTTAAACAGGCCCTAAATGCCTATGAAGAAGCAAAAAAAATCATGGGTAAAGAAGGATTGAGTTTACGAGATGCCCTGCGCCTCCAACTTAATCCTGAAAAGTTTTTAGATATTCAGATAATGGATATAGACAGCAGTGTCTCAAACGGAAAATGGCTGGAATCGGTCATCCGCAAGCTGCTCAAACCCGATCTAATCACCTCCGTAAAACCTGCCGTTACATTCAAGGGCGAGCTGAGGGGATATCAGCAAAGCGGTCTCAACTGGCTTTATTTGTTACATTCACTTCGGTTTGGGGCCTGCCTGGCTGATGATATGGGCCTTGGCAAGACCATCCAGGTACTGGCCTTTTTAAACAGATTAAAGTCCAGTTCAAAAAAATCAGGTAAGCCCGGCAAGGCCAGCCTGCTGGTCATCCCGGCATCCCTTATTTCTAACTGGGTCAATGAAATCAAACGATTTTCCCCTGATATTAAATTTCATATCGCACATCCTACGGCGAATTCAGAGAAAAATGCAAAGCCTGGAGACAAAAAATCACCGGTTGCATTTGACCCGGATACATTTGATCTTGTTGTGACAACCTATTCCCTGGTTCAAAAATATGAATGGCTTCAATCCTATTCGTGGAATTACCTGATTTTGGACGAAGCCCAGGCCATAAAAAATCCCGGAACCAAACAGAGCAGGGCAATAAAAAAACTCACCGCCGGCAACAGGATTATCATGACGGGGACCCCCATCGAAAACCGGTTGACAGATATCTGGTCATTATTTGACTTTTTAAACCCTGGATTGCTCGGAAACTTTAAGGAGTTTAAGAAATTTTCAAAGGACCTGAAAAATGATCATTCGGGTTATTCAAGGTTGCGAAGGCTTATCAGCCCTTACATTCTAAGAAGGTTGAAGACCGACAAGTCCGTTATCTCTGATCTTCCGGACAAAGTTGAAATGAAAACTTATGCGGCTCTCAGTAAAAAACAGATCCTTTTATATAAGAAAATGGTTGAAGAGATAAAAATAACAATCGCTGAAACAGAAGGAATTCAAAAAAAGGGGATAATCCTTTCCTCGCTCATAAAATTCAAACAGCTTTGTAATCATCCGGACCAGTTTTTAGGGAGTGGAGAATTTGAAGAAAAAGAGAGTGGCAAGTTTTTAAGGCTCCGTGAAATCTGTGAAACAATATATGAAAAAAGAGAAAAGGTTCTGGTTTTTACACAATTTAAGGAGATCACAGGACCTCTCCACGATTTTTTAGAGCATATTTTTAAAAGAAAAGGCCTGGTCCTGCACGGAAGTGTAGCAGTGGGCAAAAGAAAAAAACTCATTGAACAATTCCAGAGCCGGGATTATCAGGCCCCGTTTATGGTCTTATCCCTGAAGGCGGGTGGTGTGGGATTGAATTTGACGGAAGCAAACCATGTTATTCATTTCGACCGGTGGTGGAACCCCGCCGTTGAAAACCAGGCGACAGACCGTGCCTTCAGGATCGGGCAGAAAAAAAAGGTTATTGTGCACAAGTTCCTGACCAAAGGGACTGTGGAAGAAAAAATTGATATGATGCTTGAGGAAAAATCCAGGTTGTCCGAGGATGTCATTTCCGCCGGCGGCAGTGCCTGGATAACAGAAATGAAAAATGATGAGTTGATGAATCTCTTTCGATTGGCTTTGTAAGTCTACAGGAGGCACTTATGAGCTATTGGGGTTATTACCCGCGTTATGTGTCAGTTGCAGAAAAAAGAGCAAAAGCGGCTAAAAAATTAAAACAGCTAAAAAAGAAAAATCCCGGCATTAATCCGATTATGATTGAAGGAAGCCGCATCGCCAGGACATGGTGGGGCAGGTCATGGAATCTCAACCTTGAACGGTATGCAGATTACAGCAACCGCATCGGCCGGGGACGCAGTTATGTACGTCACGGAGCGGTGCTGGATCTTCAGATAAATTCAGGCAAGGTCGAATCGCTCGTTCAGGGATCTATCTCGAAACCTTATTCTGTATCCATTAAAATTAAAGCCCTTAATAAGAAGACATGGCAGGTGATCAAGACCGCTTGCGGAGGCAAGCTGGATTCGCTGCAGGGGCTCTTAGCCGGAAAATTTCCTAAAGCGCTGGGTGATATCTTCATGGCGCAGGGGAAGGGGTTGTTTCCATCGCCAAAAGAAATAGATTTTTCTTGCAGCTGTCCTGATTGGGCTTACATGTGCAAACATGTAGCTGCAACCCTGTATGGCATCGGCGCAAGGCTTGATGAAGATGCGGAGCTGTTTTTCAAGCTAAGAAAAGTCAAGATGAAAGATCTGGTAACCGGAGCAGTGAAAGACAGCGCCCGCAAATTGCTCGAAAAGGCAAAAAGGAAAACAGCAAGAGTCATTGCTGATTCTGATCTTGCGGATGTGTTCGGTATAGATATGGAGGGGCCGGTGGATGCCAAGAAGAAAAAAGCGAAAGGGACAAAAAAAACCACACGAACCAAAAAGCCTTCAAAAGATGCAGGTAAAAAGATTAAGGCAAGATCCGTAACCAAAAAGCCCGGGGTAAAAACAAAGACCAAAAACGCAGCGGCGGCAAAAAAAATCAAACCCCCATTTGACACGGTTGTGGGAATTATCAGAAGAAGCAGAAAAGGCGTTACCGTAACCCAAATTAAAGAAAAAACAGGATTTGATAACAAACAGATACGAATTTTTATCAATAAGGCCAGGAGACAGGGTAGGATTAAAAGCCGAAATAGAGGTGTTTACGTCAAATTCTAAGATCGTTTGTATCATTATTT
>CAZSON010000201.1:0-3301 GCA_964608375.1 uncultured Desulfobacter sp.
CGATACTACGGTAGATTGGGGATGTGAAATGCGGGCCTATCAATTATCTCGATATAGGGAGATTACCATGAATTTAAGGTCGTTAACATTTGTCCCGGTATCTTCTGTCAGAATCGCATCACCCAGTTTCCTAAGTGCAGGCGTTACATCATGTCTTTTAAGGCAGTCAAAGAGATCGATGCCGGCATTGCGGGCACGAAATAACACGCTATCGTCCACCATAGCGCCTGCAAATTCAGTCGGACCATCGGTTCCATCGGAATCGAGGCCGACAATTACTACATTTTTCATGTTTTCAATAAAAAGGGCGGCACCTATCGCAAATTCCTGGTTGGGTCCACCTTTCCCGGTCTTTCCTGCGATTTTAACAGTAGTCTCTCCCCCACCAATCAGCACACAGGGCGGGGACAGAGGTCTATGATTCAGCGATATCTCACCGGCTATAGCTGAAAATGTGCGTCCCAACTCTTTGCTTTCGCCTTCGAACATGGTGGACAAAATCATGGTATCGAATCCGAGTTCTCTCGCTTTTTCAGCCGCACTTTCACAGGCTGTGTTTCCCTTTACGAGGATAAAGTCATGCCGGTTATGTCCGGCAAGATCTACCTTTTTAACGGTTTCCTGCTCCGGGCCTCCATTTCTTAAAAATTCCGCTACAGATTCAGGCACCTTTGTCCACAGGTCATATTTGGCAAGGGTATATCTTGCATCATCAAACGTAGATGTATCCGGGACTGTCTGATCGCTGATGCAGTCAAGTGGATCACCGATAACATCCGAGACGGTCAGATTAATTAGGTGCGCCCGGCGGTGAATGGCTTTTGCTAACCTTCCCCCCTTTATCCGGCTAAGATGTTTTCGCACTGCATTAATTTCAACGATGTTGGCACCGCTGGTCAGCAGCAGATCGGTAACTGCTTTTTTCTCCGCCAACGTCACACCCTTTACCGGAAATGGAAGCAAGGCCGAACTTCCGCCTGTTATGCATCCGAAGATGATGTCACCTGCCCGGGTTTTTTTGGCTAAATTCAATATCTTCTGTGAAGCCTTGAATCCGGATTCGTCGGGGATTGGATGGCCTGCCGAATACAACTTCACATGGCCTAGTTTTTTCTGATGTCCATATTTAGAGACAATCAAACCGCCGAAAATTCTATCCCCCAGAATTTCTTCCAGAGCTTTAGCAATCGGATAGGTCGCTTTTCCGGCCCCAAGAACAAAAATACGCCTCTGTTTTTTCAGATCAAACCGGAGATCATCGACAACCAGTTGATCACCTTGAACTGAAACAATTCCTTTTGTTGGGCCGTAAGGATTTGACCGGGCGAGGGCATATTCGATAATTTCCAATGCGGCCCTGCGGGCTTCTCTATTTCCGTGTTCCGACAGTTGACCTGCGTTTTTAACATAAGCCATTTTTGACAGTCTCGTAAAAACTCATTTGCGTCTGTTTAAAAGGCTCAGGTTCCTTTCACCTTGCCGGAGTGGGAGATCATGCGGGTCCCTTAAAATTTTTTCCAGCATAGACACCCGCCTCGCCGAGTTCTTCTTCAATTTGAATCAGCCGATTATGCTTAGAAGTTCTTTCCCCCCTTACCGGCATGCCTGTTTTTATCTGTCCGCTATTTAAGGCCACCACCAGGTCTGATATAATCGGGTCTTCGGTTTCTCCGGATCTTTCGGAGACCTGAACCGCATACCCGCTACGATAGGCAAACTCCGCTGCATCCAATGCCTCTGAAAGGGTTCCGATTTGATTTACTTTAAATAGCATGGCATTGGCAGCACCCTGGCCGATGCCTATTTTAAGCCTTTCGATGTTTGTCACAAAAAGATCGTCGCCGACAATCTGAATGTCAAGCTCTGCGGCCAATTTTGAAAACCCCTCAAAATCATCTTCCTGAAGCGGATCTTCCATCGATGCGATCGGGTATTTTTTTGCCACCTGTTTGTAGAGTCCAATCAAAGCGTCGGGTTCGTATCGTTTCCCGCCTAGTTCATAAATATTTTCTTTTTTGTTAAACCATGAGTTTGCGGCCAGATCCATGGCATAAACCACATCTTCAATTTCTTTATACCCTGCCAGTTGTACAGCTTTGGATAAAAATTCAATCGGTTCCCAGATACCGCGCATCGGCGTTGCGAATCCACCTTCGTCACCGGTATTGGTTGCCAGAATACCGTATTTTTCAATCACCAGACCCCTGAGTGCTTCGTTGATCTCAGTGGTGATTTGAAGGGCGTTTTTATAAGAGTTCGCCCCGACCGGCATTATAATAAATTCCTGGATTTCGAGATCGTTTGATGTGAGTTTTCCGCCATTTATAAAGTTCATTAAGGGCACAGGTATAATACGGCTGTTCGGATTGAGATATCGATAAAGTGGTAACGAGCATACGCTGGCTCCGGCCCTTGCCGCTGCAAGGGAAACCCCTAATACGGCATTTGCCCCCAAACGGCTTTTGTTCGGGGTTCCGTCCAACTTCTTCAGTGTCTGATCGATTTTTCGCTGCTCTGTAACATCCATTCCGATCAAAGCCGGGTTGATCTCGGTGTTGACATTATTTACGGCATTCAAAACACCCAGACCTTTATACCGATCAGGATCGTTGTCCCGGAGTTCATGCGCTTCGTGAGTGCCTGTGGAACGTCCGGAAGCTACATCCGCCCTTCCTTTCAGTTGCCCGTCAACCCAGACATCCACCTGGACGGTCGGCCAGCCCCTGCAATCTATTATTTCCCTGGCAAAAATCTTAGAAATATTAAATTTAGACATTTGTCATTCCCCTTCTATTAAAGGACTTTCACAGGATAATATCTTTATACTTGCCGGAGAGTTTATTGCTTTCCTCGTAAATATGTTAACTTCGATTCTTGTAATCTTTTCGATTTCCTCCATAAAATTATCCGGTTTATCTTTATTTTCAAAAGCCCTGTGTTCAAAAAGGGTCGCAATACTTAGATTTCGTCTCAACTCTTTATCTCTTATTTCACCACCAAAGGTGGAACTGATTTTGGCTGTTATATTTTCACACATTTTTTTGGCCGGTGCTTTACCGATCATTTCCTTTGTTTGGACATAAAACACGATTCGCAGGCTGTTTTGATCCCAGTCATAGTTAATATATGACTGAACATTGTCCGGGGTTAAGTTTTCAAATCTAAATTGATCGATGATTCGTCGCAGCCGGTACAGCCCCCAATCAAACATTGTCACCGGTTCATCCATCAGGTATCGGACTGCTGCAGAGGGCTCGCCGTAACCGGTGGTAGGAGTAACCATAAATATGACGAGCAAAAC
>CAZSON010000201.1:3401-5152 GCA_964608375.1 uncultured Desulfobacter sp.
CACCTATCTATTAGTACTTAAGTCAACAATATCTGAAATGTTCATTTCCAGCATTTTCAAACTGGCTAGAATCCGGGCAATATTTTTGCCCAGAGCCGGAAAATTGTCTCCCAACTTTTCCAATTCTACGGCAGTATTTTTCAGCTGCTGAATCTTTGCATTTATTTCGCTTAAGTTGTTGTCAAATCCCATATGCATTCCTTAGTCGGTTTAAAGGTGCTCTCTTAAGTCTTTAAATCGTTTTGCTTTGACATTATAACGGGGCAGAGTGCCGATTTCGTGATATTCCAGCCGGTACCCTAAATTAGTCTTCAGTCTTAGCTGATCTTTGAGCGTTTGCTCGATGGCCGGGCGTTTCTTTTCCATCCCTGGCAGAAGTTCAATTCTTAATGTTATGCGATCGATATCACCGACCTTGTCTACCACAACTTCGAATTCATCCCCCAATCCTTCAATATCCCGTACAACCTGTTCAATTGCAATCGGAGAGAGCAATACCCCTTTCACCTTGGTGATATCATCCGCCCTGCCCAGTACACCGCCCTTTATCAGTCGGAAAGTTCTGCCGCATGCGCATTGCTTCGGGTCCCATTCGATAATATCTTTGGAGTCAAAGCGGATACACGGCTGAGCGTAGCGGTCCAGTGCGGTGATGATCATTTTACCGCGGCGTCCCGGGCTTTCTATAATTTCTCCGGTATCGATATCTTCAATTTCCACCATAAAGAAAGCGTCGTTTACATGCATTCCACCCGGTTGGGCACTGCATTCATATGACCAGGCGCCAATTTCGGTCGCACCGGCATGGTCAAATACTTTAGCGCCCCAGGCGTTTTCAATTCGGTATTTGGTCCCCGGGATGCTCGCGCCGGGTTCTCCGGCACAGGTGATCTTCGAAATTCCGAGCTCGGATGGATCTATGTTCATTTTATTTTTAGCGGTATCTGCCATTCCAAGGATATAGGTCGGTGTTCCCATTAAAGCACTGGCCTTTAATTCCTGGATTTTTAATATACGCGCCTGGGTATCGAGGACACCTCCGGGGACGACTTCACATCCGATCTTTTCAGCCGCATAATGCCCCGCCCAAAAGGCGACAAAAACATTGTACCCGAACGGGATAAAGACGCGGTCGCGGGGACGGTATCCTTGAGCCCACAAAATGTATGACCAACACTCGGCCCACCACTCCCAATCCTGCCAGGTATCTGCCTGATAAATAGGTTGTCCGGTGGTTCCGCTAGTCTGACGAAATTCGCAAACCGCTTCCAGAGGAACACAGAGGTTATCCCCGTATGGAAAAGGATCTTTTCTTTGAATATCACGCATCATCGATTTGTCGACAACAGGGACCTGCCGTATATCATCAAAATATTGAATGTCCTGCGGTGTTATTTTGGCTTTATCGTATAATTTACGATGGAACTTGGACCGATCGTATGTCCATTGAAATATCCGTTTAAACTTTTTCAACTGAAGTGCTTTAAGTTTTTCCCTGGATAAAGTTTCCAGAACAGGATTCCAGTATTTTTGATTATAATTCATAAATAATCCCTTGCATGCCTTTTATCATTATTATTCCGTTAATCAACCGTAATACCTTGGATATGAATTTTGAGGTTATGTGTCAATCTTTTATCCCAACCCGGGAATAAGAAACATAAATGGATCAACTCCAAGAACTATGCAACGATTAAAGCATTTTGGATATTGCTTTCAACTCTTGAATCAATTCTTTCGCATCTAAATCA
>CAZSON010000202.1:0-5111 GCA_964608375.1 uncultured Desulfobacter sp.
TTATATTTGAATATCTTTTTCCCGATAACGGCACTTTTTTGAAACTCAGGAGAATAAATCAATCCTATGCCTATTTTTACATGTTGAAGATTTTTATCTGATTCATTTTCTATCGATTCTATTTGTTTCTGTTCACGCGAGAATGAAACCATCATTTCATATATGCCCCGCTCTTCGTTCCAACTCAGTTCGCTCACTCGATATCCCTTTTTATCCAGGGCATCCTTTAGATGCGACATTTTTTCTCTATTTTTAAGGAATTTTTTATCTTCTACGCCTTCACTTATCAGAGATTCTATTAGAGCAGCAGGAATTCCTCTTCTAACTAGTTTAGATAAAATAAAAAAATATTCTGAAAGATCACCAATAAGAAGATAAAATTCGTGCCCTGCTAATATTTCATTCGTCTTTTTAACCTTTAGGCTTTTTTGGTCACATATTTTTCTTAAAATATGATTATTAAATTCCATTTCATCTTTGAGATAGACCCCTTTTTTTCCTTTGCCTATTCTAAAAAGAGGGGGCTGTGCAATGTAGAGATAACCTTTCTTCAATAAATCAGACATCTGTCGATAAAAAAAGGTCAACAGAAGCGCCCGGATATGGGATCCATCCACGTCCGCATCGGTCATTATAATTATCTTATGATATCTTATTTTATCAATATTGTATTCTTCGCTACCAACACCGGTTCCCAGTGCTGTTATTATGTTCTTTATTTCTTCGCTGCTCAGAATTTTATCAAAACGGGCTTTCTCCACATTTAATATTTTTCCTTTTAAGGGCAGGATAGCCTGAAACTTTCTGTCTCTTCCCTGTTTTGCACTACCACCTGCTGAATCTCCCTCTACGAGGAAAAGTTCCCGTTGAGATGGATCTGAAATTTGACATTCTGCCAGTTTACCTGGAAGGGTCGAATCAATTAAAGAACCTTTGGTTCTGGCAATATCCCTGGCCCGTTTTGCTGCATCCCTTGCTCGTGCTGCATCGACCGCCTTGGCTAAGATTTTCTTTGCGGTTTTTGGGTTCTCTTCCAAAAACATGCTGAGCTTTTCATTGACAAGAGACTCGACCAGGCCTTTTACTTCGCTGTTTCCGAGCTTTGTCTTGGTCTGACCTTCAAATTGTGGAGATTTTATTCTGATGTTGATAATTGATGTCAACCCTTCACGGATGTCCTCTCCGCTTATTTTTGCCTGAAGGTTTTTTGGAACGCTTCCGTTGGTTGTGTAATGATTTATTGTACGGGTCAGTGCGGCTTTAAAGCCTATCAGATGAAAACCACCTTCCACCGTATTTATGTTGTTTGCAAATGAAAATATTTTTTCGGAAAATGTATCGTTATACTGAATCGCAACTTCGATCTGCACATCGCCTCTGATCCCCTCAATCATTATCGGCCGGTGCAGTGCTGAGTGTCGTCTGTTTAAATATTCGACAAAAGATTTTATTCCTCCCTGATAACAAAACTCATCTTTTTTATCCGATCTTTCATCTTCTACAAGTATTTTTAATCCTTTGTTTAAAAAAGCGAGTTCTCTGAACCTGCGGGTTAGAATCTCATAACTAAAATTATCGGTGATTAGAATTTCTGTGTCCGGCATGAAGTGGATTTTTGTTCCATGTTTTTTTGACTTTCCAACTACCTGTAATTCGCTTTTCTTTTTACCCTTTTCATAGGTCTGAAAAAACTTTTTTCCCTGCGAGTAGATTGTCACCTCAAGGATTCTGGAAAGCGCATTAACAACAGAAACGCCGACTCCATGAAGACCTCCCGACACCTTGTATGATTTGTCGTTAAATTTTCCGCCCGCATGTAGCTTACACATCACCACTTCAACCGCGGGGACTTTTTCAGTTTTGTGAATTCCGGTCGGAATTCCTCTACCGTTATCTTCGACCGTTACACTGTTGTCTACATGAATCGTTACCTTAATTAAATCACAATACCCGGCCATTGCTTCATCAATGCTGTTGTCAACCACTTCGTATACGAGGTGATGAAGCCCTTCCGTGTCAACATTTCCGATATACATTGAAGGCCTCAATCTAACAGGTCTGAGACCTTCCAGTACCTCAATGCTATCTTCGTTATATTTTATTTCATCCATCATATTCTCATAGGCATAATCACACCTAAAAAACTTTTGTCGTCAATACCTTCGATCTGGCAAGGTTTTTCCTCATCTATTATACGCAAAATGATATTATCCTCATCAATAACATTCAGCATTTCAATAAAGTATCTTGGATTAAAGGAAAGCTCCATAGCTTTTCCATCAAAATCTATGTCGGCGTCTTCTTTGGACTCTCCAATATCAGGATTGGTTGTTGTTATAACCAGCTTGTTTTTATCAAAATTAAAAATGACCCCTTTATAATCATCCGATGATAATATAGACATCCTTTTCAGCATCATTAAAAATAATTGCCGGTCGAACTTGATCTGGTGCGCTTCTCCCTTTACAATTATGTCATGGTACTTGGGAAAACTTCCTTCAAGAAGTCGCATTATCATGGTCTCTTTATCTTTTATTATAATAAAATTATTTCCTTTAACGCCTATTTGAATGGTTTCTGCTGGTTTTAAAAATTTACTTGCATCACCCAAGCCTTTTTTTGGAACAAGAAAAGCCTGTCCTTGTGGTAACTCAATATCTTTATCATAGGTATAATCGACAAGTGAAAGACGGCTTCCATCAGTTGAAACCATCCGGAGTTTTTTTTCATCCTGATTGAATATCCGCTCAAAATAAACCCCATTAACATGGGTCCGTTTATCTTCAGACCCAACTGTAATCATAGTTGTTTGTTCTATCATTTTTGTAAATGCCGTTGAATCTATCTCAAAGTAATCGACCTCCTCAACATGCGGAATATCAGGAAAATCCTCAGGATTCATTCCCACAATATGGTATTGGACGTTCTGGTTACCAATTTCGATCCAATGGTTTTCTGCTTCACAAACTTGAATTTCATCACTTGGAAAATCCCTGACAATTTCATAAAATTTTCTCGAATTTATAGCGATGATGCCTTCAGCTTCAATATTTGCCGAATAGATCCCTTCAAAACCGGTTTCAAGATCTGTAGCCGTTATGGTAATACTGGAGCTATTTGTTTTAATTAATAGACTCTCGGTTATGGCTAAACTGCTTTTACGTCCGGTTAATCCTTGAATTTTTGATAATACATCGATGATATCACTTTTCTTTATTGTGAATTTCATATAATTTCCTTTTAGTTATTTATATAAATAATAGAAGAAATATACGATGTAAATAGATATAATAAAATTTTAACTTATTTGTTTTATTATAAAAATTATATATTAAATTTGAGAAAAAATGACAATAAACTGTCAATAAACTAACGGTTATTAACACAAAACAAATAATGTCTATAAGTAGTAAGTTATTGACAAAATATCAATATAAAATGACAGATTACGATACTCGAACTATACATCAATAAAATACGACAATACTACAATATATAGTAATAAAATAGTATTTAATTACAACATATACTAATTATCAGAGGCTGACAAGAAAAAAAGACGATTAGGTGAATGATATAATGGAATTTTATGCGGATTTGCATGTTCATTCAAAATTTTCGCGCGCCACATCAAAAAAACTCGATTTAGAGAATTTGTGTATTTCAGCACAACTAAAAGGCATCCAGGTGGTTGGAACCGGAGATTTTACCCACCCGGGTTGGTTCTCAGAAATCAAAGAAAAATTGGTGCCGATTGGAGATGGGCTTTTTAAGTTAAAAGCGGATCTGTTCGAGCGTTGTGAAAAACAGGTGCCGCGCGCATGCCGTGGAAACGTTTATTTTATTTTATCGTGTGAAATCAGTAATATATATAAAAAGAAGGGTAAAACCCGAAAAAATCATAATCTGGTCTGTCTACCCGATATTGAATTGGTTGAAAAATTCAACACAAAATTAAATCGAATTGGAAACATAAAGTCAGATGGAAGACCGATATTGGGTTTGGATGCCAGAAACCTACTTGAAATAGTTCTTGATACATCAAATGACGGATATCTCATTCCGGCCCATATATGGACCCCATGGTTCTCTCTTTTGGGTTCTAAGTCGGGTTTTAATTCTTTAGACGACTGTTTTGAAGACCTCACCTCCCACATTTTTGCAGTTGAAACCGGACTTTCTTCCGATCCCGCCATGAACTGGCGTGTGTCAGGCCTCGATCATCTTACGCTCGTATCAAACTCAGATGCCCATTCCCCTGATAAACTGGGCCGGGAAGCGAATCTTTTTAACACAGATATCTCTTATACCGCCATACGATCTGCGTTAAAAGAAGGCGACCCGAAACAATTTTTAGGCACGATTGAGTTTTATCCTGAGGAAGGGAAGTACCATTTGGATGGACATCGAAAGTGTCAGGTGCGGCTTTGGCCCAAAAAAACCAAAATGAACAATGGCATATGTCCGGTTTGTGGAAAAAAAGTCACACAAGGAGTCCTATACCGGGTTGAAGAACTTGCAGACCGGCCAGAGGGAATAAAACCCGAAAATAGTTCACCTTTTTATCATGTGATACCACTGAAAGAAATCTTGTCCGCGATACTCGAAGTGGGTGTGGGATCTAAAAAGGTCAATCGGAGTTATGAGAAGTTGATCAAAAAACTTGGAACTGAATTTGATATTCTTCAAAAATTATCCATAGAAACCATAGAATCGGCAGGTATTCCTCTGCTTGGAGAAGCGGTACAAAGAATGCGAAAAAAAGAGGTAACAATCTTACCGGGATATGATGGACAATTTGGAAAAATAAAGTTTTTTGAAACCTCGGAACGGGTACATCTGTTAGGCCAGAAAACACTTTTTAGCACTACATCATCCGACTTATCGACCGCTGCTTCATTTAAAAACAATCTTATGAAAAAAACAGATTCTGTGGAACCCACCACTAAAAACAATTTTTCATATTCACAATTAGATTCAAACTTTAACCGATTGCGACAATCTTATTTTCCGGCAAAGGAAACTGTTTTAAATGATTTGAACCCCGATCAACAAAAAGCGGTTCAATATACTAAAGGTCCACTGTTAATCATCGCAGGGCCCGGAACCGG
>CAZSON010000203.1:0-5091 GCA_964608375.1 uncultured Desulfobacter sp.
GGAATGAGTTTCCTGTATGATGATATCGACCGCAATTCTGTCGGAGAGATGTCCGAGCTGGCTGAAGGAGCACGACTGGAAATCGTGTGTGCTGTTTAAAGCGGCACCGAGGGTTCGAATCCCTCTCTCTCCGCCAAGAAATCAAAAAGTATTTGAAACCCCTTATAGTCCACCGAAGAGGACAGCGAATCTCGCATTAGAATAAATTCTATTTTTTTCGTTTCGTCCCTTTCGTGTTAAAAACCGGGAAAGAACCTTTATCATGTCCTATCTTGTGCTCGCACGTAAATACCGCCCGCAAACGTTTGATGAAATCGTAATGCAGGATCATATTACCCGGACTCTGACCAATGCGATTGTGTCGAATCGGGTCGCCCATGCGATCCTGTTTTCAGGGCCGAGGGGAACCGGCAAGACAACCGTTGCCCGGATTTTGGCAAAGGCGATGAACTGTAAAGAAGGACCGATCCCTGTTCCCTGCAATGTTTGTAGGTCATGTGTTGAGATTACCACAGGGAATGCCGTGGATGTGTTTGAAATTGATGGGGCCTCAAATAACAGCGTGGACCAGGTCAGGGAGCTTAGAGAGAATGTTAAGTATATGCCCGCCCACAGTCTCTACAAAATCTATGTCATAGACGAAGTCCATATGCTCAGTTTAGCCGCGTTTAATGCATTATTAAAAACGTTGGAAGAACCCCCATCGCATGTAATGTTCATTTTTGCTACTACAGAACCTCAAAAGATCCCCATTACCATCCTATCGAGGTGTCAGCACCATGATTTTAGGCGGATAGACCTGGAATCGATTTCAACGCATCTTGAAACGATCTGTTCGAAAGAAAATGTAGATATTGCCATTGAGAGTTTACGGCTAATCGCTCATGAGGCGGGCGGAAGCATGAGAGACGCTTTAAGCCTTCTAGATCAGGTGATGACCTGTTCAGACGGCGCCCTTTCACATCCCCGGGTCCTGGAATTGCTCGGGGTTCTGGACAGAAAAATTATCTTTGATTTATCCGCAGCTATTTTTTCAAATGACACTAAAGGATTGCTCGATATGGTAGAGGAAATTTATGCGAGTGGCCATGATATGAAAAAGTTGTATCAGGACCTTATTGAGCATTTTAGAAATTTATTGGTCGTTAAGATTGGAGATAAGATCGATCGGCTGGTCCATCTTTCAGCAGATGAAGTTCGTTCAATGTCGGAGCAGGTTAAAGGGGTCTCTGAGATTTTTTTGAATCAGGTTTTTAATATTCTTTTTGAAGAGGAATCGACCATTAGATTCGCCGTTCAGCCAAAGCTGGCACTTGAAATGATATTGATGAAGGTGATGCAGATAAAGCCTGCTCTATCCATAGACATTCTAATCGAAAAACTCGATAATCTGAGAAAGGAAATCCAGGGTCTAGGGGATCAGAAGAACAATTTAAGAAAAACTAAACTCGCTCCGTCATCCGATGACAATATCAATGTAGACACCACATGGAAAAAGCTTAAAAATATGATCTCGGAGAAAAACCCGTCTCTGGCCGCTTTTCTGAAAAAATGCACTTTAACCAAATTAACCGGAGAAAGCCTGGAGATTGAAGCCAACGGTAACGAATTTAATTTACGAATGATTAAGCGGCGGAAAAACATGAGGATCTTTGAGAGCATCTGTCGAGACTTTTTCGGCAAAGAAATGCATCTCAATATAAAAGCCAAACCATCCAAACCGGATGAAAGGCCTCTGAAAAAAAATAAAACCAACGACTTAAAACAAAAAGCAATTCAGCACCCGCTGATTGCCGATGCAGTTGAAATTTTTAACGGCAAAGTTGTCGATATCAAGATTTTATAGGAGGTTTAAATGAAAGGAATGGGAAAGATGCTAAAGCAGGCTCAGAAACTTCAGTCGAATATGGCAAAACTGCAGGAAGAAATGGCTGAAAAGACGGTCGAAGCGACCGCGGGTGGCGGTATGGTAAAAGTGGTGGCAAACGGGAAGCATCAAATTCTTTCCATCCAAATCGAGAAAGAGGTTGTAGACCCAGAAGATGTTGAAATGCTTCAGGATCTTATCATTGCTGCAGTAAATGAAACCCTTGAAAAATCGCAGGAAATGGTTTCATCAGAAATGAATAAGCTCACCGGCGGATTGAACATACCGGGGCTAATGTAAATGGGGTATTATCCAACACCTATCGCGCATCTAATTCAGAACATTTCCAAACTCCCTGGAATCGGAGAAAAGACAGCCGAACGACTCGCCATCTATCTGCTCGGTGTCCCGCGGAAGGAGGCCGAACTGCTGGCAAAGAGTATTCTCGAAGTCAAGGACAAAATCCGGTTATGTTCACGATGTTTTTCCTTAAGCGATAACCCTGTTTGTGACATTTGCAATAATCCGACAAGGGACGAAACAGTGCTTTGTGTAGTCGAACAGCCGGTGGATATGGTGGCGGTTGAAAAGTCGGGCTCCTTTCCAGGCGTGTACCATGTTCTTCAAGGTGTATTATCTCCGATGTCAGGTGTGGGTCCTGATCATATCAGAATTAGAGAACTGATGGCAAGAATCGAGGAAGGAACTGTTAAAGAGGTCGTGATTGCAACCGGCACAGATGTTGAAGGCGAGGCAACTGCATCATATCTGGCCGAACGCCTTCGGGCGCGTCCGATCAAAGTGTCTCGGATCGCATCGGGGATACCGATGGGCGGTGAACTGAAATATGTGGATCAGGTTACTCTGAAAAGAGCGATGGAAAAACGCCATGTCCTCTGATACCCTGAGGCTTTCAGAGGTTTTTCAATGTAAAAAATGTGGCGATTGTTGCAATGGGTATGGGGGGACCTTTATCACCGCCGAAGATATCGAAGCCATTTCCAATTATATTAAAACAGATCCACGGGATTTTGTTACCGATTATTGCCAGATGTCGGGAGGAAAGCCGATCCTGGGGCAGGGTAAAAACGGCTACTGTCTGTTTTGGAACGGACTCTGTTTAATTCATCCGGTAAAACCACGTATGTGCCGCAAATGGCCCTTTATTAAGGCCGTATTGGTTGATAGCGATAATTGGTCTGAGATGGCATCCGTTTGTCCCGGCATCAATAAGGATATTCCAATCAGCCGTTTAAAAGAATTCCTGAGAAAAAAATGTTCAAAGAATAGGATCTTTGATCTCGATTTTCGCCCATGTGAGGTACAAGGACCATGAACGGGTTTTCCGATCTGTATCTAGGAGGTCTATTTTGGGCATGATCGGCGTTTTGGGATCAGGCATTGGTGGACTAACGGTGGTGCGGGAGTTAATCAAACAGCTTCCCGAATACGACCTGATATATCTGGGCGATACCGCCCGTGCGCCATATGGTGACAGGAGCCCTGAAACGGTGACCTGTTGGGCCCTCCGTGATGCAGCATTTTTATTGGAAAAAGGAGCAACCCTTCTAGTGACGGCCTGCAACACCATCTCCAGCATCGCTTCAGAAACTGTTTCCAAAAGATATGACCTGCCGGTATTTGATGTCGTCACGCCGGGAGTTGAACGCTCGCTTTTGTATTCTAAAAAATTGATTATCGGGGTTATCGGATCACGGACAACCATTGAAAGCGGCATTTATGAGAAGAAAATCAAACAAATGAGCCCTGAAGCAAAAGTATTCTCGATCGCGTGCCCACTTCTCGTGCCGTTGGTGGAAGAAGAATGGATTAAAAGACCTGAAACAACCATGATCATAAAAAAATATCTCCACCCTTTGAAGGTCAGGCAGGTCGATACACTTATTCTCGGATCCACCTATTATACGGAGATAAAAAAGATCATGCAGGTTAAAATAGGCAAACGCGTAAACATTGTGGATTCTGCCGAACCTGTTATTGCAAAAGTGGTCCGGTTTTTAAAAGAGAACCGAGAAACTGAGTGTAAGCTGTATAAAAACGGGAGGTACAGGTTCTTTGTGTCAGATCTGACCGAACGGAACCAGAATTTAGCCGCTTTAATGATGAAAAGAAATATACTTCTGGAAAAGGGAGGAGCTTAAACAGATCAATGGATAACTTCTCGAAATAGTAGGGTTCATTTTTCGCTTCATTTCCCAAAGGAGGGGCTGCGGGCTCTTTAATCAGCTGACTGCGTTGCCGTCGATAGTTTTTAAAGCTATTTCATCGGATGTTACGAGCAGATAGCATGCTGGAAATTCCGTCCATGCGCCTGTATTGATATATTGGATGCCGTTTGAAACCACCTGCTCCGGGTAGTGAGTGTGTCCGCAGGTAACCGCTTCATATCCATTTTCCATGGCACATTTTACTGCATTTTTCATCATATTTTTTCGGAGATATCGGTAAAATATGTCCCATTTTTTTGCATAATATGCCACATGCACCGGTCTTGCCCCCAACTTGATTCTCAAATTATGCATCAATTTGAAGGCCCTAATAAAGGCCTGATTCCTCGGCATGATTTCATCGAAATCATCCCCGTGGGTGATTAATAATTTTTTTTTTATACCATGAATGCGTTTAAATTGAACCATTTCGAATCCTTCCGGGATATAGCCGTTGTCATGATTGCCACGAATCCATACGACCCGACGATTCTGAGAGGCCTCTCGAATGAGGTTCAGAATCACCTGGTGCGCCGGCGGCACTTCCATTTTCGGGTCGTCAATAATGTCACCGTTTAGGATAAGCTCACAATCTTTACAAATTGTTTTGAGAAAGTGCTCAAAAACTTCAGATAAAAAGTACCGGCACCCGATGTGGAGATCGCTGACAATGATCGTATTCATTTTTTATCTGAAATCTCCAAAATATGATTTGTGAAACCCAAAGCCTTTTGATATCGTTCGGAAAAAACTATACTTGATTTAAAATACAATTATAAGTTAAACTAAATGGTTTTAACGGATTCTTCAACTTCAAAAGCGGATGAACCAAAACAACAAACAATAAAATAGCCTGGACCAGGCGCAAAAAGCTTAAAAAAAGTGCCCGCAAAGCAAAAAAGAGGTCGGTCAGTAAAGCCGACCCCTTTATTAATTGGTACGCCTGGCAGGATTCGAACCTGCGACCTACGGATTAGAAGTCCGTTGCTCTATCCA
>CAZSON010000204.1:0-5076 GCA_964608375.1 uncultured Desulfobacter sp.
CTGTCAATATTGACTTTTCATGTCCAATGTGCTATTATATTTATAGGTTCTAGGTTCTATGTTGAATCTCTATTTTGATTTTTCCATTGCACCGCACACCTGAATCGTGACAAACAGATGAGGTGGCAAAATGAACTCTATTGATGATTATGCCATTGCGCAAGTGGAAAAAACATTTGACAAAGAGATTGTTTCACTTTTGACCTACGGCGTCACCGTAGATGAACTGGTCGAATATGTGACCACCGATAAGCCGATACTGGAGTTCAGTTACGAAATGCAATGCTGTGTATATGATTTATTTCCTCGGTGGTATATTGCCCAAACACCCTTTCGATTTGAAATTTATCCTGATTGTGTAGGAACCGATTGGAATATTGTTTTAAAATTTTGGGAAGATATCGGGAAGTTCTTTAACTGATCAAAGAGGGCTCTGCGCCGGCCCTTCTGAATCGGTTTGCCCGGCTTTACCTTTTAAAAACCAGCATCAATCGCTACGCCCGATGATCGATATCCCGCAGACGTTCTGATGCGGAAACCCTCCCAAATTGTGGGTCATCCCCAGATTTGGATCTTTTAGTTGACGCTTATCCGCCCGGTCCTGGAGCTGTAGATACATCTCATAGATCATCCGGAGACCGGAAGCCCCTATCGGATGCCCGAAACATTTCAGGCCACCATCGATCTGGCACGGAATTTTTCCGTCATGGTCGTAGAACCCGTCCAGAATATCTTTTATTGCGCCGCCTTCAGGTGAGATAAACAGATCCTCCATGGTTACCAACTCGGTAATGGAAAAACAGTCATGTGCCTCAAACATAGAGATTTCATTTCGCGGATTTTTTATGCCGGCCTCTTCATAGGCGCGTTTGGCTGCAGCCCGGGTGGTCACAAAGTAGCTTCCGTCCCAGGATTTATGCCCTGCCTCAAGGCCGTTGCTGTTGGATAGCTGCAAAGCCTTGACCGTTATCAGATCCTGTTTTCCCAGACTTCGGGCGATTTCCGGCGTGGTCACAATCGCACACGCACATCCGTCACTGACGCCGCAACAGTCAAACAGCCCCAGGGGATCGGCGATCATAGGTGCATTGAGAATTTTCTCCATCGACACATCTTTTCTCAGATGGGCCTTGGGGTTTAGCATTCCGTTCTGGTGACTTTTCCATGATACATGGGCCATGCCCTGTTTAAGGTCCGCCTTCGGGACATTGTGTTTGGCCCGATATGCGCTTGCCAGTTGTGCGAACGCTCCGGGTGCCGATAGCCCCGGCCACCAGAGATCGGCCTTAGGCCCCATCGATCCGGCTGGGAGGCCGCCATATCCGGTATCTTTCAATTTCTCCACCCCAAGGGCTAGTGCAATATCGCACGCGCCGGAGGCGACGGCATATGCTGCCCCTCTGAATGCCTCGGTGCCGGTGCAGCACATATTTTCGACACGGGTGGTGGGGATGTTGGGCAGCCTCAGCGCCAAAGACATCGGGGTTGCCGATGAGCCGGTGCTCTCGGTGCTGTAAAGCATTCCAAACCATGCAGCATCGATCGCTTCGGTTTCAATACCGGCATCCTGTTGACACTCCTGGAATGCCTCGAACATTAAATCCTCGGGGCCACAATCATATCGCTCGCCGAATTTACTGCATCCCATCCCGATAATAGCCACTTTATCTTTTATGCCTGTTGCCATTTTCCAATCCTCCTATTTTGAATTACTCTTTGGCGCCGCCTTCCAGAAATAGTTTCTGAAATGGCGTTCCCGGTCAAAATTTTTGATACGAAAAACCATCTCCACAGGGAGTCCAAATTCCACCTCATCAGGATCAAAGCCGGTGATCTGCATCATGAACTTGGCGCCTTCTTCAAATTCAATCATGCCGAAAATAAGCGGTGGGTTTGGTGAGTAGGCCAGCCAGTCCACCGTGTAGGACGCGATTTTGGCCGGGCTGTCGGCCAGTGGATAATCTTCCTGGGAATCGGTTGCCCGGCATTTTGGGTTAACGCAGATGTGGGCTGCCGGAAACTGAACAGTCTCACATTTCCTGCATTTGCCGCCCATCAGCGCCGAAAACATCTTCCGGTCACGATAAGCTGCGGTGAGTCTGGCCTTATTTCCGGCTTCGGCCCGGATCCCCCAGTGAATATCGACCCGGTCGGTAAAAGAAAGAAATTTCTGGTAGTTTTTTTCAACTGCTCCCTCGGCAAGTCTGCCTTTAATCCCCTTTCGAGGGGGTAAATCGTTGATCCTATCTGTGGTTTCAAACAGGAGCGCATCGGCGCCCTGGCCGAAACCGATGACGAGAATTTTCTGCCCGGGATCGGCATCCTGCAGGGCATCCACGAGCATCACCAAAGGATGGGCGGCACCGGTTTCGCCACAGCCGGCTGAAAGGTTATCCCGCACCGCCTCAGCCGGAATACCGATTCTTCGGGCAACATTTTCCCTAACGCCTCTGATAAGGCACGGCATTACAAAATGGTCGATGTCGCCGGGTGAAACATCGATTTTCCTGCAGAGCGTTTCGATGGCGTTCGGCACCAATTTGAAATATCCTTCTTCCCGGACCCATCGTTCCTCCCACTGGTAATCGTACTTTGCCCCCTGGCCGCGGTAGTGGTCAACCAGATCTCTGAAAATGCTGTGGGCGCCGAGAAATTTTGCGATCACACCCTCTTTGCCGAGCGTTACAGCTGCCGCCCCGTCTCCGAACAAAAGCTCCTGTAAACTGGCCGATTGGGCCAGACGATGATCTGCGGCCACAAAGAGCGCTGTTCCATCTCCATCTACCTCCGCAGCTTTCAACCCGGCAATCAGCCCCGATGTTCCTGCGCGTTGAGAGTGTGACACATCCAAAGTGGTCATCTCATCCCCGAGTCCCAGGACGTCCGCTATTATTGCCGAATTTTGACGGTCATCAAACGGGGCGGAGGTAGAAGCAAAGAAAAGAGAAGATACGGTTCCTCGATCGATACCGGTAAGACAGTCTCTTGCGGCCTCTACCGCCATGGTGACGCTGTCTTCATCGACATCACACATCGACCGTTCAGATTTGCTGTGGGCGGCCAATGACGGGTCGACCCATGCATTGGCTTTGACAATACTTTCCCGGCTCAACCTCAACCTGGGTATATATCCTCCGAATGCGGTTATCCCTACTTTCATTTTTCCCTCCTCGTTTCTTTTTATATTGTCAGCATTCATTTATCACAGAGCGCCCGATGCGTTTAATGCCTCAATCTCCCGGGCATTAAATCCCCAATCCGCAAGGGCCGACTCGGTGTGCTCCCCGGGGTTCGGGGGCGCCCATTTGATTTCGGGCTTCGTTCGGGAAAAGCGCGGCGTAGGCGCCGGCTGCATCACGTTCTCAACCGCAACAAATGAGTTTCGGGCTATATTGTGGGGATGCTTTACCGCCTCTTCAAAAGATAGAACCGGGGCAAAACAGACGTCGGTCCCTTCCATGATTTTGCACCACTCATCCCGGGTTTTTGATTTAAAGACTTCGGCGATCTTTTCTTTTAATTCAGGCCATTTTTCTTTATCGGCCTGGGGTTGAAATTTAGGATCATCGATGCCGGTATGTTTTAACAGCAGGTCATAAAACTGCGGCTCCAGGGATCCGATCGACACCCATTTTCCATCAGCCGTCTCATAGGTGTCGTAAAAATGGGCGCCTCCGTCCAAAAGATTTGTCCCATGTTGGTCGGACCATTCACCGGCGGCGCGCATGCCGTAAAAAGCAGCCATTAATGCGGCGGCGCCATCGATCATGGCCGCGTCCACCACCTGTCCCTTGCCGGATTTTCGGACCTCATAAACCGCGCACATGATGCCAAAGGCGAGAAGCATGCCCCCACCTCCAAAGTCACCGAGGAGGTTTATCGGTGGTACCGGCTTTTCACCGGGCCGCCCGATCGCATGCAGCGTCCCTGAAAGGGCTATATAATTAATATCATGCCCGGCAGCCTGTGAAAGAGGTCCCTGCTGGCCCCAACCGGTCATGCGGCCGAACACGAGCCGGGGGTTGCGTTTGAAGCAGATCTCGGGGCCCAGGCCCAATCGTTCCATTACACCGGGTCTGAAGCCTTCGATGAGGGCCTCGGATTGTTCGATAAGTCTGAGAACCGCTTTTACGCCTTCGGGATTTTTAAGATTGATCGAAATTGACCGGCGATTTCGGTATAAAACATCATATTTGGCTTCCAAAAGAGATCGCGGGCGGCCTTTGAAATCTATGCGTAAAATATCGGCGCCCATATCCGACAGCATATAGCCGCAAAACGGTGCTGCACCGATTCCGCCGACTTCCAGGATTTTCATACCTTCAAGAGGTCCCATTAAACCATCCTCCAGTTACCGGTTGACAACTTCTGTGTTTAAAAGCCCCATTACCTGCTCGCGATGAAATGACGGATCACCAAGCGCTATTTCATTGCCTTTGGCCCGCTTGAGATAAAAGTGGACCTCGCTTTCCATTGTGAATCCTGTACCACCCAGGATCTGGATGGCGCTGGAAGCGTTGCGGGTAAAGACCTCAGAGCAGTAGGATTTGACTGCGGATGCCGCAATCGCCGCTTCCTTTTCATCTCCATGATCCTGAGCCCAGGCTCCCCAATATAACAGCGAGCGCGCACTTTCCGCTTCCACGTACATCTGGGCACAGCGGTGTTTGACGGCTTGAAAGGTGCCGATCGGTTGATTGAATTGAATACGGATCTTGGCATAATCTGTCGCGATCTCCATGACCCGCTCTGCACCACCCACACACTCGGCACTGAGTCCGATCTGTGCCCGTTGCATCACCTGTTTCAAGGTTCCCCACCCCTTGTGGCGTTCACCCAGAATCGCCTCTTTGCCCAGGCGCACCCCTTTAAACTCAACCACACACAACTTTCGGGTGCCATCCATTGTCGGCAGCAGTGAAATCGATACCCCTGGTTCCCGAGGATCCACAAGAAACAGGGTAATCCCTTCCTTCGGATCGTTTCCTGTTCTCGTTCGGGCCGCACAGATTAAAAAATCTGCCACATGTGCATCAGGGACGGAAATCTTTGTTCCGGTCAGGACAAAATCATCCG
>CAZSON010000205.1:0-5067 GCA_964608375.1 uncultured Desulfobacter sp.
CAAGACTTTTAACTCTTTGTAATTTTTTGGCATATCACTCGAACCCTCGACCCCTTTTACCCTCTGAAATAACGCCTGCTGATCCGTTTCAGGGCCTCTCTTTGTTTCAGGGGAAGGTTGCCTTAAAGGAAACCCCTTTGACTATATCGCCCGCCTTGAAGATGGCAGACCCCTGATTGACATGAACCGGAAAGGAGAAGTCCGGGATCCCGGTCCAGTATTTTTCGAGCGCTTTCCAGGGGGACCATCCCCTTGCTTTAAGCTTGTACCCGCCTGTCACCAGAAGGCTGAGCAGGGCGGATCGCCCGTCAAAGATTGAAAGAGCACGGACCTGCGTGGTTTTTCCGGCCGGCACCCATACCTCATCCGGCAGGATAACCGTATCCAGATCAAACTCCTCAAATCCAACGGTGAACTTCATCTCTTCCATCATCACCGAAAATTTGTTGGGATTCTGAATATCAAAGATAAAGGCCAGTACCATCGGCGCCCCATAATTTCCGGCTTTTCCCTTGGTCGGTTTCACTTTGCCCGAAAAATACCACCACCCCCAGTATTTTTGGACTTCCACATGGTTCAGTGTGATCACTGGCTCCCTAAACCCTTTCTGAGTCGGTTTTGCCATCATGCTGGCGCAGCCGGTCAGAAGGGCGGTTATTACAAAGACACTCAAACTTATTAGAAATATCGATTTTTTTTTCATTTTTTATCTCCCTTATTTTATTTAAGGGTTAAGTCAACCATCTTTTTCTTCGCTTGTAATGTTTCACGTCTCGGAAATTCTTCCTGCCCCCGAAATCGGTCATCCCAAGATAAAAATCTTTTATATCGGGATTTTCTCTGAGCTTTTCAGCGGTGTCGTTCATCACAATCCGCCCGTTTTCCATGACATATGCATGGGGGGCGACATTTAAGGCGAGCTTGGCGTTTTGTTCCACCAAAAGCATTGAGATGTTCTCCTCTCGGTTCAATCGATTAATAATATTGAAAATTTCATGGATCAAAAGCGGGGCAAGGCCCATGGAAGGCTCATCTAAAAGAATCAGTTTGGGGCTGGTCATCAATGCTCGTCCGACAACCGTCATCTGCTGCTCTCCTCCGCTGATAAAACCGGCTACTTCATTCCGCTTTTCTTTTAGACGGGGAAAGTAATGGTATACCATTTCCAGGCCTTCCTTGATCGATCGGCCATCTTTTTTCATATGGGCGCCGACCTTCAGGTTTTGTTCCGCAGTGAGGTGTTCAAACACCCGACGTCCTTCAATCACCTGAACGATTCCCATTTTGGCGATTTTTTCCGGTCCCATCCTGTCTATGCGGGTACCGATGAAATCAATTGAACCATCGGTGACTTCACCGTTCTCATGTTTCAGGAGGCCGGAGATCGCCTTCAACGTGGTGCTCTTTCCAGCCCCGTTTGCGCCGAGAAGCGCCACGATGCTGCCCTGGGGGACCTCAATGGAGACCCCTTTTATCACCAGGATGACCTCGTGATATTTAACCTCAATATTATTGATATTCAGGATTGTCTCGTCTTTTGACAACGCTCTGGACCTTTCAGGGGTTTTCAATTACCAGCCGAGCCATGATTTGGCCCACCGGTCCGGCCAACGGGTTTTTAAATCAACCACTTCGACCACTTGGAATTTGCCGTTTCTGATTTCATAGATCGGCACTTTTCCGGCAATCCGATGGTCGGTGGCGGTATAGGTCAACGGCGGCACCCTCAGACCGATGTCATAGTTTCTTAACGTTTCAAAACCCTTTTTCAGGATGCCTGTACCGGTCAGATCCCCCGCCTTGTCGGCTCGATTCATCGCTTCCCAGAGAGCAAGGACATTGGCCCAGGCCTGGATCGAGCGGATGAGCCGTTTTTCAAGAGGGACCCCGGGGTTGTATTTCTTGGCATATGCGACAACTTTGTCCATCATCGGCACATCTTCGCCGAAAAAAGCGTTGATGGCAGCCCCCATGACACCTTCTGCGGCCTTGCCGGCCAGCCGTGGCAGGTTTTCATCAAACCCCCAGTTGTTGACGATATGGTCCGCGCCGAGATCCAACGCGTAGGCATCTCTTACGGTGGCGGAAACCGACATGGTCGTGTTGCCGTGCCAGACCAGGTCGGCTTTGAAATCTTTCATCGCCAATACCTGGCTTTTGGCATCGATCGCCGTCAGCCCCACATTTTGATCCGGGCCAATTTCAAACCCCAGCAGAGTTGCCTGGTCCTTTATCGCCTTGATCGGTGCGCTGCAATAAGGGTGGGCGAATTGATAACTGGCCACAAACCGCGGTTTGCGCTTGCCGAAATCGGGGTGTTTGGGCCATTTTTTGTCGAACCAGGCCGTGATCGCCGCTCGCGCGTTGGTGGAATAATCGGTTGCCGCAAAAAGATTAAAAGGTGTCTTCTTGGGGTTGGTGAGATGCGCGCTGTAGGATGCGGAAACATAAGGCATCTTATCCTTTGTAATGGTCGGCGAAAGCGCTTCGGTATCGCCGGTGCCCCAGCCGAGAACCGCCGCCACCTTCAACCGCTTGAAGAGTTTGTACTTTGTCAGGGCTTCGGGTATGCGGTAACCATAATCAAACTGATAAAGCTTGATCTGTTTGCCGTTGATGCCACCGTTGTCGTTGACATAATGGATGGCCTCGGAAATACCCAGAGCATAATCCTTGCCGACGTCAGAGGTAGCGCCCGTCACATCGTTCAATGCCCCGATTCTAACGGTAGAGGCGCCTGCCATCGAGGAAATCCCCAACAGAATGGCGAGCGCCAAAAAAAATGCAAATGGTTTGTATCTGATACTTTTTAGATTCATTGTTATTCTCCTTTGTTTGGAAATGAAACCGTTTGCTAGTTCCGCGGTTGCCGATGAAATCATCACCTCCTTTTTTTTAAAAAATTTTTGTCAAACATCACTCAACTCAAAGCGGGCCCTTAAGCCCCGGATGTCGGGATTTTCGCTGAGCTTCGACACGCGGTAAAAAACAGGCTCGCTGATGCCGGTTCAATAGGAAAACGGCCAAAAATTAAAATAGTTTTTTATCTGCCACCAACGATAGGCCAGGCCCTTCGGTTCAAAGATCATAAAAACGCAGATGGCCAGGCCGAAAGCGGCCTCTTTAAGAAAAAGAAAATCCATAAACAGCTTTTCACCGATGGTTGTGTCGGCAAATTCCATGATGGTAAGCTGCAAGAGTTCGATCACCATCACCATAAAGATAGAACCAAAAACGGTTCCATGAATCGATCCGACGCCCCCGATGAGAATTACCCCCACCAGCCATAGTGACCAGAACCACTGGAAGTGCTCCGGGCTGATGGCTGCCAGATTGCTGATCCAGAATGCACCGGCAACCCCCCCGATGAATCCGGCCACAAAAAAAGCCGAAAGCTTATATTTGACGATATTGATACCCATCACCTCGGCGGAAATATCATTGTCTCGAATGGCGACCCAGGCCCGACCGGCCCGGGATCTCAGCAGGTTGGCCATGCCAATGATACAGATCACCACCAGCACCAACATCATGTAATATACCTTCAAATCGGTATCGATGATCCATGGCCCGATTTTGATGGTTCCCGGCGGCAGTGAGAAGGCCTGTCCCCGGCCGCCGATCTGGGCGACATACTGCGTGATGACAAAATCGACGGTGATAAACTGGGCGGCCATGGTGGTTAATATGAGATAAAACCCTTTGACCCGGACCGAAGGAAGTCCAAAGAGGACGCTCCACAGGCCGGCGACAACGGCGGCAACGATAATACTGATCGGATAGGCAAGTCCAAAATCGGTCATTATCTTGGGCCAGGGAAATTCCAGAACCAGCAGAGTGGAGGTATATGCCCCAACCGCAATGAATGCACCGTGTCCGAGCGTGATCTGCCCGCAAAAACCGATCAGCAGCTGCACTCCCAAGGCGCCTAAAATCGTATAGCCGATCATATTGCAGACGCTGAGCCAGTATTCATCGGCGAAAAAAGGAATGAAGACCAACAGGCACACAGCCAGCAGGATCATCTTTCCTTTGATAAACCGGGTCTGAAACCAGGCATGATCTTCGATATAGCTTTGATGGTAATCGCCGCAGGGAAGCCATGTTGTTGACATAAACCGACTCCTTTAAACCCGCTCAATCCGCTCCCAGCCCCAGAGACCGAAAGGCTTAAAGAGCAGAAATATGACCATGAAAACAAACGGGGCAATCTCTTTGACACCACCCGGAAAATACTTGTCCAGATACGCGCCGCTGAAATTTTCCAGAATGCCGATGATGATTCCCCCCACAATGGCGCCCGGAATGGAGTTAAGCCCACCTAGAACCACCGCTGGCAGGACCAGCAAACCGAGGTAGCCGACGGAAATATTGAGCCCGTTGATATTCCCAAGCAGGGTGCCGCCGACCCCGGATGCCATAAAAGCAATGGCCCAGGCGGCGGCGTAAACAAAACGCGCACTCACACCGAGGGACAAGGCAGCCATTTCATCATCTGCCGTGGCCTGCATGGCAAGTCCCCATCGAGTGTACTTAAAAAAAGCGACAAAAACAACCAAAAGAATGATGGCGGCAATAAAACTCCACAGATAGACCTGCCCGATAACGAGACGTCCGATTCGGATCGGTTCAATCGAAAAAACAGGCGGGGAAAACACACGGGTATCGGTTCCCCACAAAAGTTCGACAATTCCCCGGAAAAAAAATGAGAGGCCAACGGTGACCATGATTACCGTCAGCACCGGCTCGCCGATGAGTTTGTCCAAGAAAATTCTTTCGGTTAAAACCCCGAGTGTAAATCCGATAATCAGGGAAAACAGCAGGGCCAGGAGAAAAGGGATACCCATTGCATAAAAACTCAACGAGATATAGGCGCCGATAAGCGTCATTTCACCCATCGCCAGATTCAGCACACCGGAGCATTTGTAGATCAGTACCCATCCCAGCGCCACGAGCGCATAGATACCTCCCACCATGAGACCGGTCGTCAGGGCCATCAAGAACAGATCCATCTGGCATATTTCCTTTCCATAAAGAGTTGAGATTCAGACTTTGTCAACATTTTTG
>CAZSON010000206.1:0-5043 GCA_964608375.1 uncultured Desulfobacter sp.
GTAACTTGATCATATGGATTTAAATACCATTCGGGAAACTGAAAAAAATGTGGCGGCGATTATTCTTGCTGCGGGTTTGGGCACGCGCATGGAGTCAAGAAAAGCAAAAGTTCTCCATGAGCTAGACGGCCGGCCGATGGTGTTGTATGTTGTTGAAACTGCAGAAAAATGTGTAAAAGACAATATTGTTCTTGTCATCGGAAACCAGGCTGAAACCGTTCGTAAAATCGTTTCCAGGCATTTCAGGGTCAGTTTTGCTGTTCAGAGTGCGCCACTGGGAACGGGCCATGCGGTTTTAAGTGCTCTACCGTATTTATCGGAGGACGCCGAACAGGTACTGATTTTATGTGGGGACGTTCCACTCATTACCGCGGATACCGTCTTGGGCCTGCTCAACGATCATGTGTCGGCGCGACGGGATATAACCGTTTTGGGAAGCAAAATAGATAACCCAAAAGACTACGGCAGAATTCTGTTCGATGAAAATCGACATGTTTTTGGAATAGTTGAAGAATCAGAGGCTACGAAACAGCAAAAGAGGATAAAAACAATTAATTCAGGCACCTATTGCGTGAGAAAAGATTTTTTATTCGGTTCGATAGAAAAGATTAAACAGAATAATAAAAAGGGTGAGTTTTATTTAACCGATATTATTGAGATCGGCCGCGGAGAGGGAAAGAACATCGGTGTTTTGATCGGATCAAACCACAATGAGGTTTTGGGAATCAATACCCGAAAGGATTTGAAACGGGTTGAAAATATGATAAAAAATAGATCAAGCGAAAAATCTTGACTTTCCACATGAACAGCATGTATACTATGATTTAAATAGATAGGGTGAACAATTGGAAAACGAAATCATTTTACAACAATTTGACGAAATTGAGAAAAGAGTTGAGAGATTGATGAAAATATGCAAATCTCTTGAGGTGACAAATGCAGAACTTTCAAATAAAAATAAGCAGATAGAGGAGGAATTACTCGGTAAGGTTAAGGCGGAAAACAATTCGGGAAAAGAAAGGGACCTGATTCGATCCAAGATTGAGGGTTTGTTAACTAAGCTGGAGGATATAACACCGGCCGACCCCTAGTGTTCAATAGACTATGGGCAAGGGAAAGGGTTGACGCATATTCATTGGAGGAACTTGTAACAATAGAATTGTTGGGTCAGACGTTTACATTTAAAACCGACTCCGACACCATCAAGGCAAAAGAGACTGCCGACTTCTTGGTAAAAGAGGTGAAGCGAGTCGAAACCCAACAATCGGGGCAGACATCCAATATTGCACGGTTCGCGATTTTAATTTCTGCCGCACTAAATATCGTGAATAAAAATTTTGAGTTGAAAATGAAACACGCTGATTTACTGAAAGACATTTCTGAACGATCCGCAAAACTCATCGGTATGCTTGATGAAAGGATATGATTGGAATTCCAATGGTATGTTGCAGGTTGAATATTGATACAAGGTACATTGCGGTATAAGCCTCTCCTTCCCCTGTGGCTTTTGGTTTCATAAAATAGCCGGAATTTCTTCAATATCCTCTCCGGATGATGGAAGATATTAACACATACCCCCTACTGTGTTCGTGATTGGATGATGTTTTTTGATCCAACACCTATGTTACGGGAGCCTTTCCTTGTTTTAGTGAGCATGTTCTGCACGTGCAGAAAAGCCTAAAGAAACAACAGGGCACCCACTTTATCCATTAGGTTCAAAGACCCATCCACACGGCACAAAGTAGGGGGCCAAACCTGTTGAAATCTCAGCAAGCTTACAAGTCAACCCTCGCGAACAACTCTAAATTTCAGGCGTTTTTTTCCCACCCGATTAAATCTTAACTTACCTTGCCCGTTAAACAATTAGGTTTCCAGGGAGAAGGAAATGAGTGAATATAATTTATTGATAGGCATTTTCGCCTTTCTGATCGGTTTCGGCATTGCATTTCTAATCCGAGCTAAAATAGTCACCCAAAAAGAAAGGACGGCTAGGAGGGAGGCTCGGAAGATATTGGAAGATGCTAAAAGGAGATCGGAAACACGCGTAAAAGAAGCCAATCTTGAGGTCAAAGACAAGCTGTTCAAGATGAAAATTGATTTTGAGGCAGAGACAAAGGAGACCCGATCCGGTCTTAAAAAAAAGGAGATTCGGCTGACCAAAAAAGAGGAAAATATCGATCGTAAAATCGATCAATTTGATCGGAGAGATCGAGAGCTTTATCGAAAAGAGGAACGGGTTTCGGCAAAAGAAGCAGAAATAGAAAAAAAGAAAAGAAAATATGATGAACTGATAAACGAACAAAAGAAGCAGCTCGAAAAAATCTCAGGACTTACGGCAGAAAATGCCAAAGAACTTCTGATCAGAGCCATGGAAAACGAGGCGCGACATCAAGGCGCCAAATATATTAAAAAAATCGAAAATGAGACCCGGGAAGAGGGAGAAAAAAAAGCAAAAAAAATCATAGCGACCGCCATCCAAAGATACGCCAACGATTTTGTTGCTGAACGTACAGTTTCGGTGGTTCAACTCCCAAGCGATGAGATGAAAGGGCGTATCATAGGCCGGGAAGGCCGAAATATCCGTGCGCTTGAAGCGGCAACCGGAATCGATCTGATCATCGATGACACTCCGGAGGCGGTTATCCTTTCAGGTTTTAATCCGGTCAGACGCGAAGTTGCTCGCATATCATTGATTCGATTGATTTCAGACGGCCGAATCCACCCCGCAAGAATAGAGGATGTTGTAAAAAAAGTGAGTCAGGAAGTTGATTCGGCAATCAAAGAGGCCGGAGAACAGGCTGCTTTCGATCTGGGCGTGCACGGTTTTCATAAGGAACTGATCAATTACCTCGGCAGAATGAAGTTCCGTACAAGTTATTCACAAAATGTTTTGCAGCATTCCATTGAGGTTGGATTTTTGACCGGAATAATGGCGGCTGAACTCGGGCTTAATCAGAAACTGGCCAGACGGATGGGACTGTTACATGATATCGGAAAGGCTATAGATCATGAAGTTGAAGGGCCACATGCTTTGATCGGATCCAAACTGGCTAAAAAATATGGAGAATCATCGAAAGTTGTGCATGCGATCGCTGCACACCATGAAGATGTGCCCCCTACTTCAGTGCATTCGCTACTGGTGCAATCGGCGGATGGGCTTTCCGGAGCAAGACCGGGCGCGCGGAAAGAACTTCTGGAAAATTATGTCAAAAGGTTAGAAGATTTGGAAGGGATTGCGAATTCGTTCCGAGGGGTTGCAAATTCATATGCCATACAGGCTGGAAGAGAGATTCGAATCATCGTAGAAAGCGAGAAGCTTTCAGACGATGAGACTGTTCTGCTGAGTCGAGATGTTGTAAAAAAAATAGAAGAGTCACTGACGTTTCCCGGGCAGATTAAGGTAACGGTTATCCGTGAGACCCGGGCGGTTGAATACGCAAATAAATGAGGTAAGCTTTGATGACAAATGTTATGCAGGTGTTTCAGGAACGAGGGTTCATTGATCAGGTCACCCATGAAAAGGAACTTATAGATTGCCTTGCAGAAAAAAACGTGACCTGTTACATCGGCTTCGATCCAACAGCGCCCAGCCTTCACATCGGAAGTCTGGTGCCGATCATGTCCCTTGCGCATATGCAACGCTGTGGTCATCGACCGATTGCCCTTGTTGGAGGTGGCACCGGTCTGGTCGGGGATCCTAGCGGCAAAACCGAAATGCGAAAGTTGCTAACGCTGGAAATTGTTGAAGAAAATATCGTTGGAATTAAAAAACAGCTTTCTAGTTTTATCGATTTCACGGATGGTAAGGCGTTATTGTTGAACAATGCGGAGTGGCTCACAAGGTTAGAATATATTCCATTTCTCAGGGATATCGGTAAGTATTTTAGCGTAAATCGTATGATAAAAACAGACACCTGTAAAATACGCCTTGCGTCGGATGAAGGTCTGAGCTTTATTGAATTTAACTACATGATTCTCCAGGCGTATGATTTCCTTACCCTTTTTGATCTGTATGGGTGCAAAATCCAGCTTGGGGGGAGTGATCAATGGGGAAATATTGTGGCAGGAATTGAGTTGATTCGAAGAATGCAAAAGGAAACGGCTTTCGGCATTACCTTTCCGCTTATTACCACAGGTAGCGGCGCAAAGATGGGAAAAACCGCTAAAGGAGCAGTTTGGTTGGATCCTGACCGGACATCTCCGTATGAGTATTTTCAGTACTGGATCAATACCGAAGATCGAGATGTCGGGCGTTTTCTGGCTCTTTTTACCTTTTTGCCAATGGATGAAATTCACATGGCTGAAAAGCTGGAGGGCTCGGATCTGAACCTTGCCAAAACTGTTCTCGCATTCGAAGCGACACGTCTAGCACATGGCAGAAAAGAAGCAACAAACGCCTATAATGCGGCTGCTGGGATGTTTGGCCTCAGTACCGTGCCCGAAGAGGTCCTGTCTTCGAGTACGATTCCAAGATCTGATACGGAAGTTGATGATTTTTCGGTTCCGCAAACCGTTATTCAAACCGATCAACTTGAAAAAGGAATTCCGGCCTTTAAGCTGTTTCGCACTGTAGGCCTTGCAGAATCAAACAGTTCTGCACGGCGGTTGATCGAGCAGGGCGGGGCATATATCAATGGAAAGCGAATTGAATCCTTCGAGGATTTGATTACGGATAACCATTTGATTAACCAGGAAATATTGTTGAGATCCGGGAAAAAGCATTTTCACAAAATTAAGATCAACCGACTCAAATCATGACCGATCCTTTAGTCATTGATTTTTTTTCATTTTTCTTGAAAATAATGCTTGACAAAAAATATAATTAAGCTATATTATTGTGGTTTGAGATTATCGATTAGAAACAATTGTTTCTTCTCGATAACTTGATCTTTGAAAACTAAATAGTGACAGATAATGAGTTGGGTCCCAAAAATGTATATTGTTCTTAATGTCTATCATTGGGAACAATAGAATATTTTGAACTGGAGAGTTTGATCCTGGCTCAGAATGAACGCTGGCGGCGTGCTTAACACATGCAAGTCG
>CAZSON010000207.1:0-5033 GCA_964608375.1 uncultured Desulfobacter sp.
AATCGGAATTTTCCGTGCCGGCCAATTTTTTTATCCCCAAAGCGCTGGTTTATCAAACTGTTCGCGGAAAGGCCAACCGATCAGATATTGACAAAATAGGGGTTCACAACTAACTTGTTCTATGAGCAAACAACCACCGGTGAAACGGGGGACTTTGATTCACCGCCAGGTGGTGAAGAGAATCGAGACCGGACGTTTTGGATCATTTTAGGTTTTGAACCGCGTGCAAAGCATGCGGTTTGCAAAAAACTATCAACATAGTCAGGAGTCTTTATGCGCGAAGCTTTTGAAAATCAGACCCGAATCATACTTGATAGTATCGGGGACGGCGTTTTCACAGTAGATTCTGATCAAATAATTACCTCATTTAATCGGGCGGCAGAAGAAATTACCGGAATCAAAAAAGAAGAGGCATTGGATCGGCATTGTTGGGAGGTTTTCAAGGCCAGCATCTGTGAAAAACGGTGTTCCCTTAGCCATACTATGAAAACCCGTCAACGTATTGTGAATCAGCCGGTTTTTATCATAAATTCGGCTGGGGATCGCGTTCCTGTCAGCATTTCAACTGCCATTTTAAAGAACGAAAATGGCAATGTCATTGGGGGGGTTGAAACTTTCCGTGACTTAAGTTTGGTTGAGGAACTGCGCAAAGAGCTATTCGGCCGCCATTCCTTTCTTGATATCATCAGTAAAAATAAAGAAATGCAGCGCCTTTTTCGAATACTCGAACAAGTATCTGAAAGCGATACCACGATTCTTCTTGAAGGGGAAAGTGGGACCGGGAAAGAGCTGTTTGCCAAAGCTATCCATTCCCTGAGCCCCCGCAAGAATGGACCGATGGTGACTGTCAACTGCGGGGCTTTACCCGATACGCTTTTAGGGTCTGAGCTCTTTGGGTATAAAGCAGGGGCTTTTACAGACGCTAAAAAAGATAAACCGGGTCGATTGGCTCTTGCTGAAAAAGGGACCCTTTTTCTAGATGAAATCGGAGATATCTCTCCTGCATTACAGGTCCGATTGTTGCGTGTGCTTCAAGACCGAGTTTATGACCCTCTAGGGAGCACAAAACCCCAGAAAGCGGATATCCGGGTCGTCACGGCCACCAATAAAAATCTCGAGACTCTGATGAAAAAAGGGCTTTTTCGCGAAGATCTTTATTATCGAATTAATATTGTCAAGCTCGTGCTTCCCCCCTTGAGAGATCGCAGAGAAGATATCCCCCTATTAACCGAGTACTTTATTCGGAAATTTAATCGCTTGAACGGAAAAGATATCTATGGTCTCTCCCCTGAGGTGCCGCCGATCCTTATGTCTTATAATTTCCCGGGAAATATACGAGAATTGGAAAATATTATCGAATTTGCTGCTCTTGTTTGTAAAAACAATCTGATCGGAATTAAACACCTTCCTGACAATCTTTCCCAAAATGCGTATGTAGACAAGATAATAAAATCCAAAGATACGTATGATGCAGGGCTTTCCTGGAAAGAGTTGGAAAAGAGCTTTATTTATCAAACCCTGAGGAATAACAACTGGAACCGTTCGGCCACGGCAACTGAAATGGGTATTCATCCAACCACCCTCTGGCGGAAAATGAAGCATCTTCATCTTGAAATCCCAAAAGTCGATAAAAGAACAACGAGAACATAAAAAGTTCAGAACTGAAAATTCCTCACATACCGAGATCGAATTATCTACCTCCCATTTATTGCATAATTGCAATTTTGTTTTCTTCTCTATTGCACCATTGAAATACCCAAAGAGTTGTCTTATTTATCAAATATAGCTAATACTAATCGTATTATTTAATAATTTAAATAAGTTACATCCCATCAGCAAATAATTTCAGGATCTGGCACGAAACTTGATTGCATATCTATGTAATTATAATTTTCATGTTGAGGAGGAGACATATGGCACTAATGACACCGGAGGAGTTTGAAGAAAGTCTAAAGGATAGAAAACCGCGGGTTTTTATGAACGGCAAGCGAGTTGATAACATTCTAGAAAACCCAAACACCCGCACTGTGGTCGAATCGAATAAGGCCAGCTATGCGTGGGCGCTTGATCCCCAATACGCACACATTATGTCCTGCTATTCCCCGCTGATCGATGATGTCGTTAACCGTTACACTCATGTCAGTTCCAGTACGGATGATCTTGTCAAAAAGGCAGAGGCAGGAACTTTTACCGCTGAGATGCTGGGAACATGCATCTATCGCTGTGTAGGATACGATGCCTTTCACGCTTTGGCCAGTACCACCTGGGAGATGGATCGCGAACTGAAAACCAAATACTACCCCAGGTTCTTGGATTATCTTAAGAGAGTTCAGCGCAAAGACCTATCCGTGGCAGGCGCCCTCACCGAACCTAGAGGCAGGCGTAACCAGAAGACCCTGGATTGGCCAGACCCCTTTCTTTCGTTGAAACTCGTGGATAAGAACAAGGACGGCATATTCGTCCGCGGCGCAAAGATCAACATCAGCGGTGCCTATGCCAGTCATGAGCTTGTGGTTTTGCCCCAAGCCGCCCATTTTGAGGGAGAGGAAAATTATGCTATTGCGTTTGCTGTCCCCACCGATACCGAGGGACTCACCTATGTTTGCCAGTATTCTCCCTATTCAGCGGAAAGAGATCAGGCGGATGATATCGAAGAACTGGGGAATCCCGTATTTGGTCAGAGAGAGACAGCCATGGTCATCTTTGATAACGTTTTTGTTCCCTGGGAGAGGGTATTTCACTGCGGTGAATATCCCTATTCCATCAAAATGGTAACCCGTTATGCAAGAACTCACCGGATGACCTGTGGCGGAACCTGCAAGGTGGGGTTCATGAACCAGATCATCGGGGCCTCAAAATTGATTCAAGAATACAAGGGACTAGAAAAGGCAGCCCATATCAATGACCAATTAATGGAGATGGTGGTTCTGAGGGAAACCGGCCGAGCCTGTGGCCTGACGGCAGCCCAAAAGGGGACCGAGGAACCCGAAGGCTCAGGCGTGTTTTTGCCCGATGAAATCATGGGCAATGTTTCCAAACTGAACATCTGCAACGCTTTTTGGAGGGTCATGGCCCTGGCCGGAGATATCGGGGGAGGTCTGATTGTCACCATGCCATCCTTAAAAGAATTGAAAAATCCGGAGATCAAAGACTACATTGAGGAATTCTACAGCTTCGGTTCTGATGAGCCTACGGAAAACATCATGAAAGTCCACAAACTTCTTCAGAACTGGACCGCCGGTCAGCATGGAGTGGGCACCTGGCATGGCGCCGGGCCGGTCATGGCCCAAAAGATCATGCTTCAGCGGGTGATCGACTATGAACATGAAAAGAATCTAGTGAAGAAAACGCTAAATCTGATGGAAGCAAAGAAATAAGATAGATGCTATCCGGATAACGGATTTTAAAGAGTGGGTCTATTGTTCACAAAAAGCTTCTAAGCAAGGTTGTTAGGAGAATTGTTCTGATTATTATTGTGAGCAGCAAGAAAGGTGCGCTTCCATGCGAATCGCTGTTCCGGTTTGGGAGGATAAGGTATCACCGGTTCTGGATACGACCTCCAGATTACTTATTTATGAGGTAAAAGATAGCCGAACGGAATCTTGCTATGAAGCCTGCTTGGATGAGCAAGCCTTCCCTCGAAGGTGTCTGCGAATTCAGAACATGGGGATAGATGTCCTTATCTGTGGCGCTGTATCCAGCCCCTTTCTGAGAATGCTGATGGCCTCAGGCATCAAAATTATTGACGGTATATCCGGAAATCCGAAGGATGTTATAGCGGCATACTTTGAAGGGACGCTGGATCATACGAGGTTTTTGATGCCGGGGTTCAAACGGAAGCGATTCGGTCAGAGAGATGATTTCTCTGATTGCAAAAAATTTTGCGAGATCCAGAAAAGGAGAAAAGAACACCAGCGGAAGAAAATGATAGAAACAGGAGTATTTTTGAGACGCCGAGAACAGAAGGACAGAGAGTAGCAGCCAATTTACTATTATTTGAGCCGCACGGCGAAAGGAGGCCCATTTATGAAAATAGCAGTGAGTTCATCGGGAAAAAGCTTGGATGCACAGATAGATCCGCGTTTCGGGAGGTGCAGCGACTTTATAATCATAGACACCGAAGATATGAGTTATGAGGCTTTTGGAAATGAAAACGCCGCCTTGGGCGGGGGGGCCGGCATTCAATCGGCACAGTTTGTTGCTTCCAAGGGGGTTGGAGCCTTGATTACCGGATATTGCGGGCCCAATGCGGTGCAGACCCTAACGGCCGCCGGAATCAAATCTTATGTGGGGCAAAACGGCACCGTCCGGGAGGCGGTCGAAAGCTATAAGAATGGGAAACTCACCCCCGCCACCGAAGCCAATGCTCCTTCTCATGCCGGTATGGGCGGCGGCGGACGTGGAAAAGGCATGGGCGGAATGGGTAACAGAGGCGGAAGGGGTAGCAGAGGCGGAAGGGGAGCATCATCATGATTATCAGTATTGCCAGTGGAAAGGGGGGCACCGGAAAAACTAGTGTAATGGCCGCTTTTTCATCGTTGGCGAACGACAAGGTGCTTTGCGATGCGGATGTGGATGCAGCTGACCTTCACTTGATTATGGCCCCTAAAATTCAAGAAAGAAATGCTTTTCAATCGGGCAATACGGCTGTGATCCACAAGGATAAATGCACGGCATGTGGATTGTGCAGAGATCTTTGCCGTTGGGATGCAATCAGCGGTGAATTTCAAGTCGACTCCATAGCATGTGAAGGGTGCGGGGTCTGTGTCTATTTTTGTCCGGAAGAAGCGATTGATTTTCCAGTGGATACCTGTGGTGAGTGGTTTATTTCCAATACCCGATTCGGCCCCATGGTCCATGCTCGGCTCGGCATTGCCGAAGAGAATTCCGGAAAACTGGTCAGCCTTGTCCGGAAAGAAGCCCAAAAACTTTCCGAAGCAAAAAACCTCGACCTCATACTTACAGACGGCCCTCCGGGGATCGGTTGTCCGGTCATTGCCTCCATCGGCGGTGCAGATGCCGTGCTTTTAGTC
>CAZSON010000208.1:0-5020 GCA_964608375.1 uncultured Desulfobacter sp.
GAAGTTGGATTTGCTGGACTCGTTAACCATGATTGATGATATTTGCAATCGGTATAAAATGGTTTTGAGTTTTGATGGATAGAAATTTCAGGCTACAAATCAATCAAATTTTTTCCCGGATTTAGAGGATGTACGAAACCGCTCCGCGGTAGTTAATACACAGTTTTTCAAAGTTCTCGAAATATCGGTTTTATTTCCCTTTTTTGTTATTTTGGCTAAAATTATCTAGCATACTACGGAATTTCTTCTTTATTTTTTTCTTGGACTATGTAATATTTGTCATTGTAATTATTATGAAAAAAAGGAAGTGGATACTTTACCCATATAGCAATTTATGTGCCAGAATGGTTGGCGGCTTCGCACATCCTCCTTTTATCAATAATCCCGCAATCAATTACCTCAGCTTTTAAAGTTAACTTAGGCCAAAGCCTAGACGAAAGTTTTGGCCTTTTGTTTGGCGAGACTATGGATAAAACGCTAATTAGGTATCTGCTATGAACCAAAGGTTTCCTATCCGTTTTAAAACCTGATATATTCCAGTACAACTCTGCAGATATCACCTCTGAAAATTCCTGAGATATATGATTTTAATCTCAGGTCGGTAGGGTAAAATCCAAGCAGATGAATTTACCCTTTTTATTGGCTAAAAGCCGCATTTTTCAGGCCTGCGATTTGACAGCAACCGCAAAAAGGTGATATGCTGCTTGTAGTTTGATATATGCAATAATTTTTACAATTCAATAGTTTAGTCTGGTGAATCAAAAAAGAGGAAACATGAACAAAAAAAAAGCTATATTAACGGGCGCGGTCTTTATTCTTATTTTTTTTGTTGGTTCTGCATTAGCCCAGACGTCCGAAGAAACTGCAGTACAAAGCACAGGCCACGACTACTGGCAGGAAGTCCTTAATAATAAAAACAAAATGCTCATTGCGTTATCTCCCGAGACGGTAGAGAGGCTCGGTACAAATGGCATAAAAGAGAAATTTGGGCATTACCACAAAGCCAAGGGTACATACTATGTCGCTGTGAATAAAAATAACCATAAGAAATTGTTGGGTGAAAAATGGAAAAAATCCATCAAGGAAGTGGGGCGCGACAAACGCTGGCAAGCCCTGATAAAGAAAAGTAACCACGAGAAAGGAAAAATACGGAAATATTTTGAAAAGCAGGGCAGGAGTGTTTCACCCGGAGGAGGTACGACGGGAAGCGCTAAAGATTAAAAAAATGATGGATAAGGGGATAAGTCCCTGATAATCTCAATGATCAATCAAAAAGGCGGAGTCGGTAAAACCACGATAGCTATCAACCTGGTTTTCTCTCTATCGGAGATGGGACACAAGGTTTTACTGGGTGACCGGGATCCACAGGGGAGTTCCTTACAAATATATCAGACCGTGCTGCCTTTTTATAGTTACCGGGTTTTATTTACTGGTATCAAAAACCTGTGCTCCCAAAATTGCATGTATTCCATACCTTCAAAATTTCCATCCCCACAAAACCTGAGATATCGCCCTTGCGAACGGATCAAATAAACGTGGTGAATGCGCTATAAATCCTCCCTGTTGAGGTGGTTTCAGAGGTTGTGATCTCGATTTGTTTTGTGAAGATTTTACGAAGTTTCTTTTAAGAGAGCATCACATTTCAAAAAAACCATGGGTGTTTTTCTGGGCTCTTTCTGTTCCCAGTCTGTTTACCCAAAAGTGCCTTCTTGACAATACGACCGGTATCCAATATATGAATCCAATTGCCGGTTGTCGCAGTACCATTGCTGTTTGATATCCGACTCTACTTCATATTTGGATGCATACGGCTACGGCACACAACCTCAAATTTTCCCTTACTTCGATCTCAAAAAGAAAATTCTTATCAAATGGCAATGGCTGGATTGACCTAAAAAGAGGAGGTGCACCATGGAGGCTTCATGCGGGATGGATTATGTTCGGGCCGCATTTAAGCGGGATTTTGCAGACCGGGTTCCGGTCACAGTTTCTATGGGTAATTTTCAAGCCAATCTTTCCGGAGTATCACTAAAGGAGTTCTTTACCGATCCTAATAAGATGGTTGATACGACTTTGCACGCTTACGACGTGGTTCGGCCAGATATAATCGTCGCAACCATCGACCTAAATCTGGAAACCGAAGCCATTGGCAATGAATTGGAGTTTATAGAAGGCGGCTTTCCCCTTGTAAGAAAAAAAATTCTTGAGGCGGATAAGGGAGTCCTCGCCAAATTGAGCGTACCCAATCCTGAAACAGACGGAAGGGGTCCGATATATCTGGAAGCTTGCAAAAAATTGTCCTCCCATTTCGGTCGCGAGACCCCTGTGGCATCCGTAGTAAACGGACCCTGGAACATCGCCATCACATTGCGCGGAGCGGAACAGCTCATCAATGATACTTTTGACGACCCGGAATTCGTACACGAAATGATGACGTATGCCACCGAGGTTACCAAAACATACACAGTCAAACTCAAAGAAACCGGTACAGGCGTTACCATGACCGAAGCTGCAGCGTCATGCAGCCTGATTTCCCCTCAGATTTATCGTACGTTCATCAAACCTTACCACATGGAACTGTTTGAATTTTACAAAACCAACAAGATCAACGTCAGCTTGCACATATGCGGTTTTATCGATCCCATACTTGAAGACGTTTTGGAGTTGCCTATTAACTCCCTGAGTGTAGACAGCTTAACTTCTATGAAACTGCTGCGTGATCTCGCGGGTACCCGAATCGTAGCAATAGGCAATGTGGCCACGGAACTGTACGTTCACGGAACCCCTGAACAAATTGAGGGAGCGGTAAAAGAGGCAGTTGACATCTGTGCTAAAGACAGCGCGTTTATTCTCTCCTCCGGCTGTGAAATACCTTACAACTCAACACTCGACCGGGTTTTACATTTCGTTGAATTCGGGCGTGAATACGGCAAATATGAGAAGGAATTGGCGGAACTCTAATGAAAAACATTTCTGGCGTTATATCTTGGAGTTGAAGCAATGATCGCATGATTATCGATGATTTCTGATTGCTATGTGCCACAGGTTTTCTATCCGTTTTAAAACCTGATGTATTCCATACAACCTTGTAGATATCAATCCTGAAAATTCTTTAGATACTTGATTTTAATCTCAGGTTGATAGGGCGAGTCCAGGCAGATAAATTTGCTCTTTTTATAGGCTAAAAGCTCCACTTTCGGGCCTGCGGTTTGAAATAAATTGTAAAGCAGCATGTATTAATTTGGTATATGCAATAATTTGATAAAATTAGATAACTTATATCATCTCAATTGATATGGCTTGAATTAAATGGAATTGGATTTGCAGTAGAGAAAAATGAATAAAGAAAAGATGAGGAAACAATTCGGTTACTTACCGCCAAAATATAATTTCTCCCTCAATCCATATCCAGAAATTAGATTTTCTAAATGTCCTGATTGCCAAAATAAAACAGGTCAACGCAAGCTGCCCCTCCTTATTCACATTGATCCCAAGAATCTTATCGCGCTTAATTATACAAACAGGTACTGTGAACACTGTGACATGCTCATTGGCCATAAAGATGAAATTGAACATCTTCTATCTGACATGTTTCTGCAAATTAATCCGGACTATATTGGCAACAATTACCTTGTGCTTGGAACAGTTGAAAAAAAAGCTTGGCGTGAGAATATTAAAAATACAAAACCATTTGATGAAATGCTTCAGCATATTCATGATTTTAAAAGCTATCAAAATATCCGCATGACAATGGCTGGCTGGTTTCCAGATGGTCAGTATCCCCCAATAATGGGACCACCACTACCGACGGAGTGGGTGAAAAAGCAAAACTTTGATGGAGAATAATGAAAAACGCCTAGTCACTTCAGCGGACAGGAAGAAGCGCGGCGGCCTGCGGGGCTTTCTTTTCGGCCCGCCGCTGAGTTCTACACCTCTGCACAAAACGGTAAATATCAGTTCTGAAAATTTCTGAGATTGATTTAAATCACTGGTTGATGCCGACACGGGATATTGGCAAGATCTTACAGGTTTGGGCATGCATGATTCTTAATGCATAAGATGAAAAGTTTTGGCTCATGTTATTTGAGCCGATTCGAGATCAATGCAAACTGGCAGGGAGTCTGTCCATGGAACAAATATGTAATGACCTGGAAATGGAACAACAGGAGTTGGATGCGGTCGTGGCAAATCTGGATGAAGCCGGATGGGAGATCATGACCCCCTCTAAGGGATGGGATATCAAGGAACAAATTCGTCATTTAGCGTATTTTGAGAATAGAGCCAAACTCGCTGCCTCGAATCAGGAGGCCTTTAAAAAGTGGTTTGAAAAAATATTGCAAGATCCAAATACAATGACGAAGCATGTGGAGACTACAGGAAAAGATTTGACTCCTGGAGGAACCCTGAAATGGTGGCGAGAAGAACGCAGAGCGTTGATAGAAGTCTTAGCAAAAATGGATCGCAAAAAGCGACTGCCCTGGTACGGTCCTTCTTTGAGTGCCATGTCTTTTGCCACCGCGCGTCTGATGGAGACCTGGGCGCATGGACAGGATATTGTGGATGCATTGGGTATTAGACGCAAACCGACAGAGCGCTTGCGTCATATTGCCCATTTAGGGGTGAACACATTGGGATGGAGTTATATCAACCGTAAAATGGAGGTACCTGACACACCGGTTCGTGTGGAACTCACCGGGCCTTCTGGCGACATGTGGAGCTGGGGACCTGAAGAAGCGAAAGATATTGTAAAGGGCCTGGCTGAAGATTTCTGTTTGGTGGTGGTTCAACGGCGGCATGTGACCGGCACAGATTTGATTATCAACGGAGAAACTGCGCAGCAATGGATGTCGATAGCCCAGGCTTATGCCGGACCACCGACAGAAGGTCGAAAGCCGGGGAAGTTTCTGAAGATTAAACACTAGCCAGTTGTTTAAGTGATGGGTTATCGGTAAATAATTTCGGAAGGGAAAACTACAGTGGAATCGGTTTCGTACATTTGATTTTAATCTCAGGTTGATAG
>CAZSON010000209.1:0-5014 GCA_964608375.1 uncultured Desulfobacter sp.
CCGTTGATACGATTAAGCACAAGGGCTACCGGGTATCGGCTTCTGAAATTGAATCCGTGCTCCAGGAACACCCGGCCGTGATCGGTTCCGGCGTTGTTGGGATTCCGGATGAAAAGGTAGGTGAACGAATAAAGGCCTATGTGGTACTAAAAGAGGACATCAAAGGGATCACCGGTTATGAGCTGATTAAGTGGTGTCGCCGGACCCTTGTATCTTACAAGGTCCCACAATATATTGAATTCAGGGATATGCTTCCCAAGTCAAAGGTCGGAAAACTGCTGAGGCGTGAAATTAGAAGCGAAGAACGGCGGCGGGCGGAGGCTTGATTAAAAAGATAGGTGAATTGGGGGCGTGAAACCTGAGTTTTAATCAGGACAAGGCCATACATTTTTGTGGGTCTAGAAATAAGTAGAGTTCCTGGTCTTCTTTTTGTGGAAGGTGATGCGGCGCCTGGACCCTGATCATCGTATTATTAACGCTTACGAAAAAGTATAGGAAGTTACCCAGATATGCCTTATGTGCAACAATGCCCTTTACCAGATTTTCTCTGTTCTGTGGGGGGGTTGTAAATACTTCCACATCTTCAGGGCGTATGGATGCATACACTTTTTCTCCTGGTTTTATTGCCGAACCGCCCGACATCTTACAGCGCATCCTCTCACTGAATTCAGTACGCACGTAAACTGTATCCGAATCCGGGGTGATCTGGACAACCTCACCGGACATAAAGTTCATGGTGCCGATGAAATCGGCAACGAACCTATTGGCGGGCTTTTCATATATCTCCTGTGCAGTGCCGATCTGAACCACATTACCCGAGTCCATGACGGCGATTCGATCGGAAATAACCATCGCCTCCGCCTGGTCATGGGTGACGTAGACCGATGTGATGCCCATCCGTCTGACCAGGTTCTTGATTTCGAATCTTAATTCTTCTCTGAGTTTGGCATCGAGATTGCTTAGCGGTTCATCCAATAGCAACACTTTGGGATTGGTCACCAGCGCCCGTGCAAGCGCAACCCTTTGCTGCTGCCCGCCGCTCAATTGGGCCGGGTACCTGTCTTCCAAACCATCTAAACCGACCAGTTCCAATACCTGTTTCGCCTTTTCCTGGATGCTCTTTCGGGTAAGTTTCTGTAGTTTCAAACCGTATACAATGTTGTTGTATACCTTCATGTGCGGCCATACCGCATAGTTTTGAAATACCATCCCGATCCCTCTTTTGGACGATTGAACAAATCCTTTCGAAAGCATCGGTCTGCCGTCGATGACGATGTCTCCCTCATCCGGTTTTTCCAGCCCGGCAATGCAGCGCAAGGTGGTCGTTTTACCGCACCCGCTCGGTCCAAGAAGTGTCAACATCTCTCCTTGGTTCACTTCAAGCTGTATATGATTCACTGCAACTACGCTCTTAAAACGTTTGAACAGGTTTTGGATCTCTATAAATGCCATTCCAATGATCTCCTTAAACGATTTTGCAAGGTCCGGTATATGTTCAACGCGTCTCTTTCTGTTTCGGATCCTTTATTTTTACGTGCCGCCGGGGCCCCAGGCGGCTTTGAGGATGCCTCCTGCGATTTTCGATATGATCAGCAAAAGAATAAAAGCAATCACGATCATCAGAAAAGCCATGGCAGCGGCGATGCCGAACTCCATGCCGCGGTGCCAGTTCAAAAAGATCCCTATGGGGAGGGTTTCCCATCCGCCCCGATAAAGGAATATCGCGGTGGAGATCTCCTGGAACGCCATGATGAAGAACATGACCACACCGACGAGTACCCCCTTGAGCAGCAACGGCAGGGATATGTTCAGAAAAGTTCTGAGTTTACCCGCGCCGGATACTTCGGAGGCCTCCTCGAGCGAAATATCCAGCTGCAGGTAAGAGGAGTGTGCCATCCGTAAAAAGTATGGAAGTCGCCGTGCAAAGAGGGCCAGCGGCATGATGATCCAATATGTGGCTAAGGGTATCCCTTTCCAAAATGCTAAAAGATAGCTCACGCCGACCGCGATACCTGGAAAAGCCAGCATCAGTGTGATCACAAAGTCGAGCGCATTTCTCCCCGGAACACGGGTTCGGACGATGATATATGCGGCCGGAAGCCCGAAGGTGATCCCGAAAATCAGGGCGATCCCGCTGAAGAGGAAAGAGTTTTTTATCAGGAGCGGGCTTTCCAGAAGAATAACCCTGAAATTTTCTAGCGTCCAATGCGTTGGAAACGGTTCAAAGACCCATCTTCTGGAAAATGCGGATAATCCCAGCACAATCGGAATGAGCAGAACGAGACCGGCGATAAAAAGCATATATCCATACGAGCTCAACTTCATCAGGGGGCTTGGGTCGATTACTCTCCCTTCAGACGTTGTTCCTTTGGAGAGACCGGTATACTTTTTCCTTTCCACCCACCACCGGGCGAGCAGAAAGAGGCCGATACAAACGATGGCCGAAACGATTACCGCCACGATCCCCATGTACTTGCGATGCATGTCGGTAAAGTGATAGGCGATGTTGATGTAGGCTACCGACGGAAGAAAGTCTACCTGCCCCAAAATCAACGGTGTAAGCCAGTCTGTAAACGGCCACAGGAACACGATGACGGCGCCTGCCAGATAACTTGGGGTGCAAAGTGGTAAAGATATGGTGAAAAACCGTCGAAACCCGCTCGCCCCTTCGACTTCGGCGGCTTCTTCAAAGGCGGGGTCGATATTGGTAAAACCGGCGGAAAGACCAAGAACGATAAAAGGGAGCATATGCAGGGATTGAATAAATACCAGACCATGCAGCCCATAGATAAAATTGATCGGTGTCTTGATCAACCCCGTTGCCATTAAAAGCAGATTCAGCGTTCCATACTTGCCCAAAAAGATGATAAAAGCAAATACGCCGGCGTAAGCGGGCAAAACAATCGGCAAAAGGATGAGAGCGGTAAAAATTGTTTTCCCCCAATGCTTATATCTCGCCAAAATATACGCCAGGGGAACACCGAACAAGGTGGTCGTCAGAAGCACGAGCAAGCTCAGGATCAAAGTGTTGCCAAAGGTTTTGAGATAGTAGGCGTCTTTGAAGAATTCGAGGTAATTCCATATGCCCCAGCTATCGGTTCCGGCGATCTTAAAGCTCTGCAGCAGCAAAATCGACATCGGATAAAGCACGAGGAAAGCAATGATCAACCACAGGACAGCTGCTAGGGAGCGGTTGCCGCGAGACATATCACCTCCGTTCCGACCAACGAAATATACGGGCAAGCGTCAGCTTGCCCGTATATTAATCCTTAAGAATTTCCTATCGCAACGTTAGCGTTACGGCGTGACCAGCAGCGCACGAGCCTTCGCAGCAGCCAAACGGGCTGCCGCATACTTGCCATCCATCTCGAAAAGCGCTCTCGCTTCCTTTATTTTAGCCTCAGCTTTGGTCACATCGGCGTTTTCGGCTTTTGCCTCTTTAATTTCCTCCTCAACTTCCTCTATCAGGAACAGACTGCTTTTTAGCTTGCCCCATTTTCTGTAGATCTCGTACTCATAGTAGTGGTTGACGTCGTCCCATCTCTTCGCTGCAAGATCCAAATCGTAATTAATGAATCCGACCTTGAGATCCCAGAAAGAATCGACTCCGAGCGCTTTTTTGGCGTGCTTGGCCATGGTGACGCCCTCTTTTTCCCAGGCAGAGAATTTGATGTCTGTCCTGGCCGCGAAGTAACGACCCTCCAGCACATGTTTTTGTCCGTCCATGCTGAACAACCAGTCCAGAAAAATCTTCCCGATCGCTTCGTGGGGCGCGTTTTTCAGCAAAGCCACAGCCTCCGGAACCAGAATCGTTTTTTCAGGGAGCAGATCGCGCACAGGATAGCCATCTTTGCGCGCAGCCATCGCATTCATCTGCGGCTGAGCCATCCCGATAGGAACTTCGCCGCGTGCCGTTATGTGGGTTGTGTCCGTGCTGCCGGTAGAGAAGCGGGGTAGCTGGGCCGCCAGCAACCTGAGATACCGCCAGGCTTGCTTTTCTCCAAATCCCTGCATGAGAATTTCTATGGTTTCATGCATGGTGCCGGAGGCATACGGCAACGTATGGATGATGTTGCCCCTGTAGATCGGGTTGAGCAGATCGTTCCACATTTTTGGCGGCGGCAGCCTCAGTTTTTTCAAAACCTTTTCGTTATATAGATTGGTGACGATCCAGGGCGCGAAACAGGTCCAATAATAATCGGCATCCTTTACCTTCATGCCGTGCCATGCGGCAGGAACCTTATCCCAATCCTTTGGCTTGTAAGGAACAATCAGGCCTTCTTTCTTCAGGACTTCATGCGCCGGCGCACCTGCGCCCAAAAAGATGTCGGCATCCGGTTTGCCGCCCCAGGCTCTCACTTTGTCCACGCTGACCGGCCATCCGCCCGGTTTTATGAATGTGATGTCCACTTCCTTGCCGGATGTCTTCTTATAATAAGCCTTAAAACCCCTGGTCAGACTTTCGGATAATTCGGTGTAGACAGGACCGACCCATCCGATTTTGTCTTTGGCCTGCGCCTGAGCCATAAAAATCGGCAGAAGCAGCAACGATACGGAAAGAAGCGTGAAGACTGTTGTGGTTAAAATTCTCTTTTTCATTTTGCCCTCCCTTTTGGTTTGAAGTTTTTCGTTTAGCGGAACCACTTGTGAGGCACTTTCTTTTTAATTTCAATATAAATTCAAGTCAAGATTTAAAAGTAAAAATGGAAAAACAAAAGGATTAAAGTCTTGATCTGAGGTCGATATGGGAGGTATGATTTCAAAAATAGCAGATATAATGCTTAGCTGTGGTATTGCCTGCTTTAGAATTATAACTTGAATGTCGCCTGAATCGGGTTTATGATTTTATTGACTGTTTTCTGAACGTTCATCAAAAATGTGTTTAAAAGAGGACTTTTTATAAAGACTTCATTATCGGCAAAACAAAGGGAGGAAATGTAAATGGGAAACCCGTCGAAAAGGGCAAGCCTCTGTTTTGCAGCCGGCTGTATGGGGGCTCTGATAAACAGCTGGG
>CAZSON010000210.1:0-5004 GCA_964608375.1 uncultured Desulfobacter sp.
ATAAAATTCTGAATGCTGAGCCGGTAAGATAACCCGGCTTTGATCGGTTTGATTTTATGTTGGACCCTAATCGAGCGTAAATAAAATGGCAAAGGAATACAAAAATCTTTAGAGGTGAAGGATTACATCGAACAAAGAATACATTAGCATCTCTTCAATAGATGAAATATAAAAGAACAGCAAATTCCCATTTTATTTACCCTTCGGGAAAACCGATGATACCCCATCTCCGGTGTTATCAGGGCCTTGCGGTAGACGACTACAGCTACGGCCCTGATGCCTTGGATCCGGGGCATCCTCGGCTTTCGCCCAATTAGGGTTGGATGTGAGTTTTATGTTTTAGCCGTGTTGCCATGCTTGATATGAACAAAATCGCCTACGGTATGATAGATAAGTCTACCCGCACCATAGGCCTGATTCCGAGAAAATGGTCTTATTTTATCGGCAATTTTCTGGGACAGCTCTGGTTTGGTTTCGATAAACGACACCGGCATGTAGCACTGGACAATTTGGCCCATGCGTTCGGGGATAAAATGACACCGGTTGAAATTAAGAGGCTTGCCCGGCAGGTTTTCAAAAATGTTGCACAGATCATTTTTGAGATCGGGTGGTCGATGCGGCTGTCGGATGAAGATTTCGACACCTATTTTTCGATCAATGGTTTGTCCAATTTACAGACCGCACAAAAAAAGCAGAGAGGGGTTTTACTTCTTACCGCTCATATCGGAAACTGGGAGCTTTTACCGGTCACTGCAGCGATGATAAATCTTCAAGCCGGCATTATTTATCGGCCTCTTGATTTTTTAGCTTTGGAGAAATTTATGAAATATATTCGGATCCGCTTTGGCGCAAAGGTGATCCCAAAGCGGCATTCGACGCGGAAAATCCTAAAAAGCTTGAAACAGGAGGAAAGTGTTGCGATTTTGTTGGATCAGAGCACCCATCGCAACAAGGGCGTTTTTGTCGATTTTTTTGGGCGAAAGACTTGCACCAACAAGGGGCTGGCGCTTCTGGCATTAAAGACAGGGGCGCCTGTTGTACCCGTTTTTATGGTTCGCGAAAAATCGGGTTTTAGAGCGAATTTTCTCCCTGAGGTTCCATTGATTAAAACCGGAGATATCCCGAAAGACGTAGAAGCAAATACCTTACAATATAACCGTGTTATCGAAACATTCATTCGTCGTTATCCGGATCAATGGTTCTGGGTTCATCGGCGCTGGAAGGTGCAACCCGAAAAATAATAGAACCAAAGTTGTTAAAAGGAGGAAAAGATGGGAATCAATCAAGAGCTTCTAGAGATCCTCGCTTGTCCAAAATGCAAAGGGGACATCTATCTCAATGATGCTGAAGATGGACTTATCTGTGAAAATTGCAAACTTCTATATGAGATCAGGGATGAAATTCCAATAATGCTTATTGATGAAGCAAAACCGATAGATTAACAATTGGAGAGTGGAGACCCCCTGGCAGTCACTTCAGGGTATTTCCGTATAGATCATGAGTCAACCTCAAACCCCTAAACCGGGAAAATTGGTAATTGGTATCATTCTCAAGAAAAAATCTCTTCTTGTTTCTATCGCAAATGATTTGGTCGAAAAATTCGGGTCTGTTGATTTGGTAAGCACTTGGTTTCCTTTTACAAAAACCACATATTATGCACCTGAAATGGGGGCGCCTCTTTTCCGTCGGATGCTGACGTTCAAAAAACTCATATTACAGGATGCGTTAGCAAAGATAAAACTTCAGACAAATGTGCTTGAGAGAAAATACTCGGCGAACCGCAGACGGAATATCAACATAGATCCGGGATATTTGCTTCACGAACGTTTTGTCCTCGCCACCGGCAAAAATTATACCCACAGGATTTTTATCGGTCATGGTATCTACGCGGATTTGACATTGATTTACACAAAGGGATCTTTTCAACCCCTTTCGTGGACCTATCCGGATTATGCTGAAAGTCAGATGCTTTCATACCTTGATCAGGTGCGTAAGAAATATCTTATGGATTTAAAGCAGACATCCCGAAGCGAGGTAAGTAAAAAAAAGAATGGGTAAGGAGTGAAAAAAATGATCAGAAGCATGACCGCATTTGCAAGATCCGAAAAAATGGAAAAGAAATTTTCAATCGTAATCGAAATAAAATCGTACAATCATCGATATCTTGACATCGCTTTGCGTGTTCCCAATGGATATCTTGCTCTAGAAGGAAAGATAAAAGATTTTGTTACTGATAGCATCACCCGTGGTCGAGTTGAAATTATAATAACAATTAAAGAGGATATCCAAGACACACTTGCTTTCGAGATAAACGAGCCAAAGGCTGTTAAGTACTATGATGCACTTGTCCGGTTAAAAGAAATGTTGAAATTAGATGGTGAGGTCTCACTGGATCTTTTGGTTAACCAAGAGGAAATTATAAAACCGATCTGGATGAGCAAAGATTTGTCTGCTGCTTGGACGGCGGTAAGGGGTTGTCTGCATGAGGCACTAAACGATCTTGACGGCATGAGAAGACAGGAGGGGGAAGCGTTAGCTAAGGATTTTGACAAGCGGCTGGCGCGCATCGAACATTATATCGATCAGATTGAAAGCGACTCGGTCGATCTGATGCAGCATTATCAGACCCGGTTGAGGGCGCGTCTGTCCACATTGACGAAAGGTGTGGTGGATTTGGAACCTGAACGGATTATGCAGGAGGCGGCATTTCTTGCTGAACGAAGCGATATTACAGAAGAAATTGTGAGAGCCAAAAGCCACCTCCGGCAATTTCGTCTATTTATGGATTCAGAGGAACCGGGAGGTCGAAAGCTCAATTTTTTACTGCAGGAACTCAATCGTGAATTCAACACAATTGGATCCAAGACAGAAAGTTCGAATGCGGTTCATAAGGTTGTTGAAGTTAAATCTGAACTCGAAAAGATAAGAGAACAGGTTATGAACGTGGAGTAAAAAGTCAAAGGAGAATGTGTTATGGAACAAAGTTTATTAAATATCGGTTTTGGAAGCACAGTGGTCGCTGACCGGATTGTCGCTATCGTATCACCCAATTCTGCTCCGATGAAACGCCTTAAAGACGAAGCCAGCAAAGAAAGACGTCTGGTGAATGCAACCCATGGTCGGAGAACCCGTTCCATCATCATCATGGACAGTAACCATATCATACTTTCTGCCATTCAGGCGGAGACCATATCCCAGCGTTATGCGACCCTGAGAGAGCCGTCATAATTTTTTATGGATCGCGAGTCGATATCCCGATGATTTCCGGAGACCGGACAGTGAACCCAAACGCATCGAAAGTGAAAAATAAAGCGCTAAAATTCAACAAAGCGGTGGGACGTCTTTTTATCCTTTCAGCACCTTCTGGGGCAGGCAAGACCACTCTTCGGTATGCAATTCTGGATCGATTTCCAGCGATGATTTATTCGGTTTCATATACCACTCGAAAGCCCCGTCCGGGAGAAAAAAACGGAAAGGATTACTATTTTATTACAAAAGAGGATTTTGAAAAAAAGATCGAAAAAGATCAATGGGCGGAATGGGCAAAAGTGCACGGAAATTATTATGGGACCCCAGCCGAATTTTTAGACAAGGGATTGGCCATGGGTTTTGGTATTCTCCTTGAGATAGACGTTCAGGGTGCTATCTTGATCCTTGAGCGATATCCTGAAAGCATCACAATTTTTATTATGCCGCCTTCGCTGAAGATTCTGAAGCAACGCCTGGAACAAAGGGGGGCGGATTCCGAAGAAGTCATTGAGAGTCGACTTTTAAATGCAGAAAAAGAGCTCGCACAAAAAAATATTTACCATCATATTATTGTCAACGATCAACTGCCAAAAGCAATCGAAGAGCTCGTTTCGGTTATCGAAAAATACCGTGATCATCAGCGCCTTCCCAATCGTCCATTTATTCCCTAGTCGCAGAATATCACAATAGGAGTTGGGTTCAGGAAATACGATGATCCCTGGTCGGAGTTCTCAGCAACTTCAATCGTTGTCTATCTTTTTGGGATGAATAAGCTTTTACGGTGAAAACAGAAATACTCTTTGGAGTCCATCCGGTATATGAGGCGCTTAAGGCAGGTAGAAGAATTTTCTACGACCTCTATATTGCAAAAGATACAACTTCAAGGCGATTAAAAAAGACGATTGCCTTGGCGCAGATGAAAAAAATACCGGTAAGGAAAATTACGCCCTCCAAACTCAGGCTGTTGTCAGGAACCGCTACAAACCAAAGAGTTTGCGCTAAAGTCAGCAGATATCCTCTGTCCGGGGTTCATGAAATTGCAAACAAAATCAAAACCATGGCCACGTATCCTTTTTTGCTTTTGCTCGACAATGTGGTCGATCCTCAAAATTTGGGTGCGCTGATTCGAACCGGAACCTGTGCCGGAATCGATGCGGTGGCCATCACCAGGGACCGCTCAGCGCCTCCGACCCCGGCGGTTTCTAAGAGTTCAGCAGGGGCGCTGGAACATGTTTATTTGGCACTTGTGACCAACATGGTAAATACCATACGGTTTTTCAAACAAAACGGTCTATGGGTCATCGGAATGGACCAGAATGCAAAGAGATCTGTATTTGAAACAGATTTAAGGTGTCCTGTCGCAATCGTTATAGGGGGGGAAGAAAAAGGGATTCGACACCTGGTGAAGAGACACTGTGATTATTTGGTTTCAATCCCTTTGTTTGGTAAGGTAGATTCATTGAACGCTTCGGTGGCCGGCGGCGTCGCCATGTATGAGGTGTTCAGACAGCGAAATATAGACGCCGGAGGCGACGCCCTGCTGGATTGAGGGTTTGAAACTTGAGTAATGTGATTCATTTTTATTCAGAACCAAAAGCCTGGTCCTCTGGACCCGGGTCAGAGCTAATCGGCTTTGCCTTTAATTAATACGAAGTGTCAAGTGATCTGAGGTTAAGGTATCGCTACGCTCTGTCGGTTTTAATTATAAGAAGATGAAATTCCTTAACTTTAGGCACTTTAGATCACTTAAGCTCA
>CAZSON010000211.1:0-4998 GCA_964608375.1 uncultured Desulfobacter sp.
CTTCGCCTTTTCCTTCTTTTCAGTTTCGGCCTTGGTAGATTCAGCCACCTTTACCTTCTTATTCTCTTTTTCTTTGGCCATAGTCGCCTCCTTTCGGGGTTCCCCTGTTTGGGAAAGGCTTAACGTAACATTTTTGGAAAGAAATCTGATTTCGAGACGCTATAGCCAACTCGATGAAGCAGACATCCCTGTGAGGGATATTGTTTATCGCACCCCGTATCCAATTGTATTAGCCGATACCATCAGCTCCGGGTTATGACCGACCAAGACAATCTTTTGCAAGGTATCCTCAATCTCAAGGATGATTCTCACAAACCAATCATCGCTTCATATGGGATTCAGTTAATACCCATTCAGTGGGTAAGGATCGATTTCAGGAAAAATTTGCCCCGCTCGGTTTGGGGGTTGGTAAAAAAATCATTGGGGGGTGCGATCTCGATGATTTTTCCTTCATCCATGAAAACGACCCGGCTGGCCACCTCCCGCGCGAATCCCATCTCGTGGGTAACCGCCATCATGGTCATCCCCTCTTCGGCCAGATCGCGCATGACGTCGAGGACCTCATGAATCATCTCGGGGTCAAGGGCTGATGTGGGCTCGTCAAAGAGCATGATTTTGGGCTGCATGCACAAGCCGCGGGCGATCGCCACGCGCTGCTGTTGACCGCCCGAGAGTTGGGCCGGATAGTGATTGATGCGATCTTCCAAACCCACCCGTTTGAGCGTCTCGCGACCGCGTTTTTCGGCCTCCGCTTTACTGACCCCTCTGACTTTGATGGGCGCGATGGTTGTATTCCCCAGCGCTGTCATGTGTGGATAGAGGTTGAAGGATTGAAAGACAAACCCGATCTCCGCCCGAATCTTGGTCATATTGATCTTTTTGTCATGCACTGCCATGCCATCGACCTCGAGTTCACCTTCCTGGATCGGCTCCAGGCGGTTGATACAACGAATCAGGGTACTCTTGCCCGATCCACTCGGACCGCAGACCACGATGACTTCTCCCTGGTCAACCTCCAGATTGATGTTGTTGAGAACATGAAGTTCTCCGTACCATTTGTTTACATTCTTATAAGAAATCATGAACCTTTTCCCCTTCTGGTTTACGCCCTTTTCTACAACGACAATGTCTGTCCCACTTTAGAGCTTGGTAGATACAACCGTCATCCGCCTTTCCAAAAAACCCGACAGATTGATTAACGGATAACAGATGGCGAAATATAAGAGCCCCACAAGACCGAAAACCATTAAACCTTCCGGGATGCGTTGCACTGTCAGCCAGCCGACTCTGGTAATATCGACCACGCCAATAGCCGAGACGACGGATGAATCTTTGACCAAAAGAACATACTGTCCCACCAAGGGTGGCAAAATGGACCGTATGGCCTGGGGCATAACAATAAATCGAAGCTGCTGGTAATGAGAGAGCCCGGATGCGGTGGCGGCTTCTCGCTGGCCTTTGGGTACGGCGAGGATACCGCTGGCGACGATCTCAGTGATGAAACTGGCTGTTAAATTGGTCAGCGCGATTACTGCTGCCGGGAAGGCTTCCAGTTCTATGCCGATGCCGGGTAGAATAAAAAAGATGACAAAAATTTGTACCAGAAAGGGGGTGCCACGGATGATATCCACCCATACACCGATGATGATGCGGGCAGGCTTGTTACGGCCAACGCGCATGATGCCACAGAAGAAACCGATGATGGTCCCGAAGATCAGGCTCAAACCGGCCACTGCGACAGTCATCCAGAGCCCCTTGATAAAAAACGGCAAGCTTCGAATCAGTTCGTTGAAATAGAAACCCCACATAGTTTATCCCTCGTGTCTTAATGCGCCTCCCGGAAGATCAGCCGTTTTTCAGACCAACCCGAGAAAGCCTTGAGCAGGTAATAAATAACCAGATAAAAGGCCGCAGTGGTCAGGAACCCTTCGGCAGGCGTGAATCGTTCTGAAGTGAGCACCTGGCCGGCCCGCGTCAGCTCCAGAATTGAGATCAATGAGAGCAGCGACGAGTCTTTTACCAATATGATGGCCTGGCCCAGCATGGGCCGGATCGTGTTGCCAAGCGCCTGCGGTAGAATGATATAGCGCATGCGCTGAAAATAGCTCAAGCCGGAGGCAATTCCGGCCTCGATCTGCCCGAAGTCAATGGCCTGAATCCCCGCCCTGATGATCTCGGCATAATAGGCCCCACTGTTCAAGACCAAAGCAATAACGCCGGTAACCCATTCCGGAAGCATGATGCCCATCGACGGCAGACCGAAATAGAAAAAATAGAGCTGCGCCAGCAATGGTGTGGAACGGATGCTTTCGATATAAACCCCGGCAATGCAGCGCAGGATTCGTGATTGACTCAGTCGCATGGCACAGGCGACGATCCCCACCACAATCGCGCCAATCAGTGACAAACCAGACAGCCAAAGGGTGGCCAGGAAGCACTGCCCATAGAGCGGCATATATTCCCAAATAATTCTAAAATTGAAGCCTTCAAGCATATCTTATACCCTTGTCAGCGGTTCGATTAAGGGATATGTGAGCCGGCCGCGCCGGCTCACACTGGACAAAATTTAATCTGCCCGCAAAGTAAAATGTGGTTTAATGGTCCTTTTTCCAATCCAGGGAATTGACCCAGTAATTCAAATTTTGTTCCAGCCGACCGTCCAGAGAGATGTGCAGGAAGAAAAGGTTGAGCCAACTGAGTAGATCCGGGGAATCATAGCGCACGGCAAAGGCCAGCGGGGATTTGGACAACTGTCCTTCCAGGATTCGGACGCTATTGGGCGGAAAGCTGGCTATCTGGCTGCCTACAGCCGAGCCGTCGTTCACCCCGGCCTCGGCGTGCCCGGCAAGGACGGCATTGATCAAAAGCGGGCCGCCGCCCTTGTAGGTCTTCAATTTAGCCTCTGGAAAGGCCTTTTTTGCATCGTTTTCACCGGTTGACCCTAAAAGAACAGCCACCTTGATTCCTTTTTTCTTAACATCGGCGAGCGTTTTGATCGGGCTGCCCTGCTTTACGAACACCACACTGCCGGTGTACATATAAGGGTCGGTAAAAGCGATTTTCATGGCCCGTTTCAGGGTCGGGGTCATATCGGCCGCCAGCATGTCGGCCTTTTTTGAGAGCAGGGCCGGGATCAGACCGTCCCAGTCATAGTTGAGGTACTTGACCTTGACCCCCATCTCTTTGGCAATCATTTCAGTAAGCTCTACAGAACTGCCCGTCCGGTTGCCATTTCTATCCACAAAACTGAATGGTGCGCCCTGGGTTTGACAGGCGATACGGATTTCTCCTCTTTTTAAAATTTTGTCAAGGGTTCCTGCCGAGGCGATTCCCAAAAAAGTGAAAAAAATAGCCAGTGAAACAAGAATCGTAAATACTTTAACCTTTTTCATTTTTTCCTCCCTTTTTTCTTATTGTTATTGGTGTTCAACCGCTCTTCGTTAATCTTCCTTTAAAACCGAATCACCCCCTTGTTGATTGCATTCATGCGATTATTCATGGCGTCATAGAGAGCCTGAAGCCGATATGTTGGAACCTGTAGTGCGGTGGACTCCCGAAACGACTTGCACAGCGAGCATCACGAGCCGGACTGTACCAGGTGCCGCCTCGCATCACCCGGTAGGAGCCCTTCTTGGGCCCTTTCGGATTGACCACTTCGTCTTCCGGGTAAGGCCCGAACCAGTCCTGACACCATTGCTGAACATTGCCGTTCATATCATAGAGGCCCCAGACATTTGGCTTTTTGCCAGCGACCGGCTGAATCATATTATTTGAGTTGCCGCAATACCAGCCTATAGGATCCAGGTTGGGGTCTCGGCGGCAATCGAGTTGCGTGATCCCGCCATTGGAAAATGCTTGTGTGCTCCCAGCCCGGCAGGCATACTCCCATTGGGCCTCGGTCGGAAGCCTGTATTTATCAGTTCCCTCCTTTTGGTTGAGCTTGCGGATAAACCCCTTGACGTCATCCCATGAAACCTGCTCCACCGGACAGTTGTCTCCGCAGGCCTTTTGACTTGACGGATTTTTGCCCATCAATGCTTTCCACTGGCCTTGCGTCACAACCGTGGTCTGTAAGTAAAACGCCTCTGTCAGATTCACTGGATGTTGTTTTTCACCTCTATACCGACCTGCTTCATCTTCCGGGCTTCCCATCATAAATTTGCCGGGTTTTATGAGAACAAACTCCATCCCTAGGCTATTGGTGATCTTTTCCTTGGGTTGTTCAGCATAACCATTAAAAGCAAGGCATCCGATAATCATGATGAATTGAATTGGGATAATTAATTTTCTCATCGCCATATCCCCTTTGAGCATTGATTTTTAATGGTCAATTCACATTTCAGCCAAATTGAAACTGAAAAGTAATCTCGCGATTTCTCGATTAGATTTCCGCCACACCTTTGGGCAGGCATAGCCAGTTATGTCTGGATTTCATTATAATAAATGTTTCACTTTTAACCACATTGCCCATTTTAAGAATCGTCTCAGTGGTAAATCGATATAATTCGTTCTTCCCTCCCATACAAACCACCTCTGCAATAATATCGTAACGTCCTGTGACCACTCCTGCCCAGACAACATTCGGCAACTGGGCAATTTTATCCAATATTTGATCCATCTTTCCATCCGATTTGATACTCATCGCGACAACAGCCGTAATCATTTTTTGATGTTTGTCAGGATCGATTAGGCCTGAAACTTTAAGCAAACCACTTTTCTCGAGCTCTTTAATCCTACTCCGTACGGTCGGAGATGTTACCTTGAGCTTTTTTGCTATTTCACCAATCGGCATTCGCCCGGTTTCTGTTAGCAGACGAATGATGTCAGTATCCAAGGTATCAAGATTTGTTTTATCCACGAAACCTCGCTATTTTTGTTTTAGAATATTTATTGATATAATGATATCTGTTTAGAAAGTTTGTCAAGAAAAAAATGAGTATTTAGAAAAAAATTGTATTTATTTTTTTCTATTAAAATTTGAGGGATATTTGTTAGGGT
>CAZSON010000212.1:0-4990 GCA_964608375.1 uncultured Desulfobacter sp.
GCGACCCTGTATCTGGCGGACAGGACCTTTAGTACCTGCTCTGCGTTTGGAAAAAGAACAGTATCGGTTTTTACCGTGCCCCAGTATTCATTCTCCCATGTTGCGAGCAGGCCTGGGTCCGGCTTTTTGTTATAATAAAAATAGACCTCCTGCCATATCGTTTTTCTCGAAAAAATGGATCTTTCATGAAATTCTTTCCGGAATCGTCGATAGGTTTTTAGGAAATCTTCCCACCTCGTCAGCCCGAGATTTGAAAATATCTTGACCTGCGCATCTTTTTCCGCTCTGCGAAATCCGTTTGCAGAATCGACCAATGTCTGGCCAAAATCAAAGATAACCGCCTTTATCATGGGATGTTTCAGGCCCGCCCCCACTTTTCCAGATAGTCGTTGAACAGTTCCTCTTCAGAAGGTATGTACTCTTCTTTCGGAATCGACAGCAGGGTATAATTGAGAAAATGACTCCAGTTTATATTTTCGCTGACAATGTTCCCGGCCCAGGAACCACAGCCCAGCGTATCTGTGGTCGGTAGACCTGTGTTCCAACCACCGCTGTTGGCATGCGCATGGGGCATGTTGCAGACAACCCGCCCCACATTGGCCCTTAGAGCGAGCTTTCCCCGCCGCTCATCGTTTTCGGAATGGATAGATACAGAGTGACCTTCGCCGGAAAACGCAAGGATACGGTCTAAGCGATCGAGCATTTCATCAAAGTCTGTCCATTTCCAGACCGTGAGAACCGGTGATATTTTTTCTCCTGAGAAACGATCCTTCGGGCCGACTTTTTCTCCAATCACCATCAGGAATTTGGTGCTCTCAGGGACAGACAATCCTACATTTTCAGCAATAAAGGGTGCCGGTCTGGCCACGATATCCCTGTTGAGATGTTCCCCGTCTGGCCACATATACTGTCGCAGTTTTTCACGCTCCCCGGCGCTGCATAAATATCCGCCTTCTGCTTTCAGAGCGTCGAGCATATCGTTGTAAATGCTTTCATAAAGTGCAACCGCATTTTCAGATGAGCAGGAGGCCGAGTTGTTGGCGATTTTTGAAAGCTTGATTTTATGGGCAGCAGCGGCAATATCTGCGGTTTCGTCCACGATGGATACGACATTTCCGGCCCCCACGGTTTGGGCCGGTTTGCCGGCTTCATAAACAACCTTTACCAGAGCAGCACCTCCGGTTGCCACGGCAAAGTCACACATGGCCATCAATTCGGAGGTTTTGGCTTGGCTCGTCTGTTTGATGCACTGCACAAGATCTGCAGGAGCACCGATTTTCTCAAGCGCCTTTCGTACATGTGCAACCGTTTCATAAGTGGTTTTCTGGGTCCGTGGATGAGGCGAAACGATCTGGGCGTTTCTGGTCTTTAAAGTGCTCAGTGCCAGACAGCAGATGGTCGATTCCGGGTTTGTGCAAGGTACGACATTGGCAATTACACCGATCGGTTTGGCGAATTTTCGAATACCCGATGCCTTGTTCTCTTCGATCAGGCCACAGGTCTTAATGTTTTTCTGATCCCACAACGTGCCCAGGGTCTTGTTCTTGATTTTATTCACTTTGTCTTCAGCCACGCCGATACCGGATTCATCCACCGCCATATGGCCGAGCTTGTGACGAACGTCTTCTTTCAAAAGCTCCCAGGCCACCGCCTGAACCATCTCATCTACCTGATTCTGGGGCCAGTATTCGACCGTGCGAAACGCTTCTCTGGCCCCTTGGTACATTTCTTGAATGTTATCTTCCATCATACGTTCTCCCTCTTGTTGAATGTGTGCGTATGCAATCCACCCGACCGGAAGGACCGGCCATATTTTCTCCTGAAAAATGCAACTCGTTTAACGGTTCAGCGGTAGTGTAAATCCCATTTTTTTAAAGGCTTCCCTGGCAACCACAAAAAAGTCTTCCACGTCTTTGTAGGTTATCTGTCCCAGATTACAGAGCCGAAATGTCTTTACCCCGAACATTTTCCCCGGATAGATGGTAAAGCCCCTTTTGTAGCAATAGTCATGGAATTGAGTGAAATTGAATCGTTCACTTTCAGGCGCTCGGACTGTAACCACCAGATGTCCCTGTATCTCTTTATCGATGACCGATTCAAGACCGATTTCGCTTAAGCCCTTATGGATGGCTTCCCAGCATCGGGTCACCCGTTCCCAGCGGGCCTCTTCCCCCTCTTCGCGGTATTCTTCGATAGCCTGTTGTAGAGCGTATATGGTCTGAACCGGTGGTGTAAAATGCATCTCGCCGACCCGTTTAAAAAAATCATACTGCATAAAGAGGTTGCAATAATAGGATCGCTTTGGATAATTTTTTGATTTTTCAATCTCGTCGATCCGGCCGACGGTCCATGAAGCGCCGACCATCGCAGCAAGCCCTTTCTGGGCAGAGGACATGAGAAAATCGATATTCTCTTCTTCTATCTGAATCGGTCTCAAGGCATAAGTGGAAATGGTGTCGACCACAAAAAGACACCCCTGTAGATGGGCAATTGCTCCGATTTCTTTGATAGGGTTCAGGACGCCGGTTCCGGTTTCATGATGAACCGTGGCGACGACCGCAATCTCCTTGTCTTTCTCCACGGTTTCTCTGACTACATCAAGATCCGGAAGACCGGTTTCCGGAAATTTCAGGTTCACACACGGGATATGATAATGGTTTGCAATTTCAACCATTCGGGCCGAGTAGGCGCCGTTATTCACTACGCAGATCTTTTTTTTGTCAGGGACCAGTGAATTGACACAGACATCCTGGACAATCGTTCCGGACCCGGCAAAAATAACCGCTGTGTATTTTTGTGGATCACCGTGGACGATTTGGACCAGTTCTTTTCGGACCCGATCCATCACTTCAACGAATTCCGGTTCTCTTGGGCAGATATCCGGAACCACCTGCGCATACTTTACCGTGTCAGATGTGGTTGCCGGCCCGGGATTTAACAAAATTTTTCTTTTAACAGGTTTTATCACTTCCACTTTTTAATCCTACAGTTTACCGACCTTTTTTATACCTGATTGTTTGCTGGGGTCTTCGATCTCTTCAATGATGCTGAACCCGCTGCCGCTAATGTTTTTCATCTTCTCAAAGCGATCGATCCATTCCCCGGGTGTCTGGCATATTGCCGATTTGGCGTATTTGCTGCGGTCTTTAATGGGGGGTACCGGACGATCTTCGGGGCCGTCGTAATCTTCCTTCGGCGTCAGCTCCTGTCCGAGTCTTGTGTATTCACCCCTTTCGATCTCTTCGATGTAATGGGCCCCTGCAGCGAATGCGCGTGTAACCGCCAGGATGGCCCAGGTCGCCTCAGGGGTAAAGCCCAGATCCATCAGGGTTGCCCCGGTGGCGCCGAGCATATCGAGATCCACCGGTCTGTCACAGATCTTTTGGGCCGCCTTGACGATTTCCTCGGTAAATGCAATGTATCTGCCGGCAACCCCCAGTTTTTTCGCACGCGCAAACATGCGTTTGGCGGCAACGTCTTTGATCATCAGACCGGAGACGCCCAGGGCTTCATCGTGTAAGTTTTCCTTTACCAGCAATGCTGCGCCCGCTTCCAGCGAGCATTCGCCATTGTCTATTCTGGTTAGATATTTTTCCAGCCGATTGCCAAAAGCAGAATACGCGCCATAGGCGTGCCCAAAGGCAAGAATTGAAGTCCCGCATGCCTGGGTCAGAAACGTTTTTGATTTGGCGACAATTCTGGACAAAACAGCCGGCATTGACAGACCGTCTTCAAGCGCCATAATCATGACGTAATTGAGCATCTTTTCTTCTTCAATGGTAGGTATTCTGGCCTGATAATCCACAAAGAGCATGTCAACGACGCCGTACCCTTCCTCCATAAGCTCGGTGGTATCGTAACCCCTGGAAACAATGCGATGAACATTTTTATACGCGACTTCGCTGACCCACTGAAAGGGGGTTCTTTTTGTGTCTTTTGGAACAGTTCCGTACTCCCGGTCATAGTAATCAAACGGATTTTTAGGGCTATCCAGATTCCCTATTTTCCTTTTTCTTTTGATCTCGTTTAGATCACCCATTTTTTGTATTCTCCATCTTTTTTCTGTTTCTCGGCATATGCCTGTCGTTCAGTCTGTTTCGGAACGATTCTGTCTTCAGGGCCGATATATTTTATCATGGACAGATCGATCATCTGTACCATCGGTTCGTTTCTCGACGCTCCCCAGGCTCGCCCTTTTTTCATATTGTATAAGGCATGAGCTGCGCAGCTGAAACCACGCGCTACACTTCCGATACACCAGCCGGCGTTCGGTGAAAACCCGATCTCCATCAGCGCCGTATTCCCGGAACCGACCACATTTACACCCACATATGATCTGCCTTCAGCTTTTCTCCGGGCATGAAAATATTTTTCCAAAGCCCGTTGAAACTCTAAATAGATGCCTTCGAGTTCCAGTTCTTCCTGTTTGAGGTGTATCGGTTCAGCACGCGGATCGCTGTCTATATGCTGAGGTTGACCCATCCCCATAACCGGTTTTCCGGCATCAAAGTATTCATCGACCAGGGTCTTGGCTATCTCATCAACCGATTTTCCCTCTTCCTTGGCCCGTTTGAGGTATTTATTGAGCATATATCCGTGGGCCGCACCCGGCCCATGAACACCCCCGAACGTCATCACCGCCGAGGCGATTGCACAGGGCAGGTTGGGCCTGCCGGCGCTAACACCGATGGCGCCGACCGCAGAGGGCGACATGGAGTGCTCCATGAAAACCCCCATTTCGTATTTGAGCATTTTTTCTTCCTCTTCCGTGGGGATTCTGTTCTGGAACAATACAAACAGTGCATCAGCAAAAGAATACCCTTCCTCTGCCATATCGCTCAGATTGTATCCGCGCAGGACCGTTTTTTTTTCTGTCTTATATGAAATGCTCGTTTTTTTGTGCAGTAACGGTTTTCTGTCCATATATTTTCCTCCCTTGAGTGTCTGATTGCACGCTGATGGCCGGAATTGTTTTTCCCTGCATGATAAT
>CAZSON010000213.1:0-4975 GCA_964608375.1 uncultured Desulfobacter sp.
TGGGCCGTGTGTAAGGGAGAACAACAATGAAGTTGACTTTAGCATGGATGGCATGGACCCTGCCGACGGCACTTTTCTGCATTACCATTTTTCTGATAGTGGCTGCCATGACGATATGGCAAACAGTCGCGCCTTCCATCGAGCGGCGCGGTTTTCTACCGATTCCCACCACACCTGGTGATCGGCTCTTTATCGGGTTGTTAGGCGGTATCTACATTTTTCTCGCATGGGTTGGATTGACCGATCTTTCGCTTTTGATCATGCTTCTTATTGCAGTGTGTTGGATTATTGTTGTGATGCTTTGGGGGTAAATAAAAAGATAGACCGAGGTTTCTATATCGCTCGGCGTTTATGGCCTTCACGCCGTCGAGATAGAGCGTAAGACCAAAAGACAACCAATTGGAGGCCAACAGGAGGAGACCATTATGATAAGGATGATGTGGAACAAAAGGACTAGAATGATGCTCCTGGTCGGGGCATTGGCTGTAACGTTCGGGCTCTTTGTAAGTTCTGCGAGCGCGGACATGGCAGCCGCGAAGAAGTGGGTCGACAATGAATTTCAGCCGTCGACCTTGAGCAAGGCTGATCAGATGAAGGAGATGCAATGGTTCATCAACGCAGCCAAACCGTTTAAAGGGATGCATATCAAAGTCGTCTCAGAGACCATCCCGACCCACGAATACGAATCAAAGGTTCTTGCCAAGGCATTCGAAGAGATTACCGGAATCAAGGTCTCCCATGACCTGATTCAAGAGGGAGATGTCATCGAAAAGCTGCAGACGCAATGGGCGTCCGGTAAGAATATCTACGATGCCTACATTAACGATTCTGATCTGATCGGCACCCACTGGCGCTACGGGTTTGTGGTTCCCTTGGACGACTTTATGAAGGGTGAAGGCAAGGACGTCACTCTGCCGACGCTCGATGTGGACGATTTCATGGGCAAATCCTTCACCACAGGACCGGACGGCAAGCTCTACCAGCTTCCGGATCAGCAATTCGCTAACCTTTACTGGTTCCGTTACGACTGGTTCAAACGCCCGGATTTCAGAAAACAGTTCAAAGAGATCTACGGCTATGAGTTAGGCGTGCCGGTCAACTGGTCGGCCTATGAAGACATTGCCGACTTTTTTACCAACCACGTCAAAGAGATTGACGGCAAACGGGTGTATGGCCATAACGACTACGGGAAAAAGGCCCCGGATCTGGGCTGGCGTTTCACCGATGCCTGGCTGTCCATGGCCGGTGCCGGCGACAAGGGGATTCCCAACGGCAAGCCGGTCGATGAATGGGGTATTCGGGTTGACGCAAAGGACCGACCGGTCGGTGCAAGCGTGTCACGCGGCGGCGCGGCCAACGGCCCGGCCGCCAAGTATGCACTACGCAAATATATGGAATGGCTTCGGAAATATTCTCCACCCGGAACCCTGGGGATGGATTTCTACACCTACCTGCCCATCTTAGCCAAGGGCAATGTGGCGCAGCAGATCTTCTGGTATACGGCATTCGTCCCGACCATGGTCGCACCGGGACCGACGGTCAACGCAGACGGCACGCCCAAATGGCGTATGGCGCCCTCGCCGCATGGACCCTACTGGGAAGAGGGGATGAAATTAGGCTATCAGGATTGTGGTTCCTGGACCCTGTTTAAAAGCACGCCTCTCAAGCGCCGCAAGGCCGCATGGCTTTTTGCACAGTTTACTGTGGCCAAGACCACATCCCTGAAGAAGGCCCATGTGGGCCTGACGCCCATCCGGGACAGCGATATCCGCCATGAGTCTTTTACCAAGCGTGCACCGAAACTCGGCGGTCTGGTGGAGTTTTACCGGAGTCCGGCGCGCGTGGCCTGGACACCTACCGGAACCAACGTCCCCGATTATCCGAAACTGGCCCAACTATGGTGGCAGAATATCGGTGAAGCGGTTTCCGGCGAAGTCACAATTGATAGAGCAATGGACAATCTTGCCCGAGAGCAAGACAAAGTAATGGCACGCATCCAGCGCTCAGGGGTACAGGGCGATAAAGGTCCGAAGCTGAACGAGAAAAAAGACCCTGCCTACTGGCTGAACCAGCCCGGTTCACCCAAAGCAAAAGTCAATGAAAAACCGAAGGGTGAGACGGTCGACTACGATCAGCTCATTCAAGCCTGGCGCGAGGGTCGCGTGAAATAGTCGCATCGCTTTGATCTCTTTTGTTGCGCTATTTTAATACCTTATTGCGCTTCGGGCAGTCGGTTTGTTAAATTGAAAATGTCGCCGGCATCACCCGAAGCGCAATTACACTTTCCTGCGAATTGTTTCCCTTACCTGTTCGATAACAGCATGCAATCACAGAAAGCTTCATTTCTCAGGTCAATCGCACTTCGTTTTATCTACCGATCTCATTTTTTAAAATGGAGAATCAACTATGGAAACCTTTGTGGGTGCCCTGGACCAGGGTACAACCAGTAACCGGTTTATTATCTTTGACCATAGCGGTCAAATCGTCGTTGTCGATCAGAAAGAACACAAGCAAATCTTCCAGAAACCGGGATGGGTGGAACATAATCCGGTTGAAATCTGGCAAAATACCCAGGATGTAATCTGCGGCGCTCTGGCAAAGGCAGGTATATCCGGATCGGATCTTGCTGCCGTCGGTGTAACCAACCAGCGCGAAACCACCATGATCTGGGATAAAAATACCGGCAAGCCTTTCAGCAATGCCATTGTGTGGCAATGTACCCGCACAGATGAAATCTGTAAGAAATTAATGCTCGACCAGGGACAAAACCGTTTTCGGGATAAAACCGGTCTCCCGATCGCTACGTATTTTTCAGGTCCGAAAATCAAATGGATTCTGGACAACGTTCCGGAGGCACGTACAACGGCTGATAAGGGCAAAGCCCTTTTTGGGACCATGGAAACCTGGATCATCTGGTGGCTGACCGGCGGACCCGACGGTGGATCCCACGTTACCGATGTAACCAATGCCAGCCGGACTATGCTCATGGATCTAAGCACTCTTCAATGGGACGAAGAGATCCTGAAAATCATCGGAATTCCCCGACAGATTCTTCCCCGAATTGTACCCTCAAGCGATATCCGCACATGGGGCACCACACTAAAGAATGGCCCCTTTGGCGCCAGGATTCCGGTTTGTGGCGCACTCGGTGATCAGCAGGCCGCGTTGGTGGGGCAAACCTGTTTTAATACCGGCGAAGCGAAAAATACATACGGAACAGGCTGTTTTCTTCTGCTGAATACCGGCACCAAACCAACACCTTCACGACACGGGCTTTTGACCACTTTAGGTTATCAGATCAACGATCAACCCGCAGTTTACTGTTTGGAAGGATCGATCGCGATTGCGGGCGCGTTGGTACAGTGGTTACGGGACAATCTCAATCTGATTTCAGCGGCTGAAGACATAGAGGATTTGGCCCTGACGGTCGAAGACAATGGAGGCGCCTATTTCGTTCCGGCCTTTTCCGGTCTTTTCGCGCCTTACTGGCGTTCGGATGCCCGAGGCGTCATTGTGGGATTAACCCGATTTGTCAACAAGGGTCATATCGCCCGGGCTGTTCTGGAATCGACCGCATATCAGACGCGTGATATCGTTGAAGCGATGAACAAAGACTCCGGTGTTCAGTTAAGCACGCTCAAGGTCGACGGTGGAATGGTGGCCAATGAGCTTCTGATGCAATTTCAATCCGATATTCTCAATGTGCCGGTTATAAGACCATCGGTTTCAGAAACCACCGCCCTGGGCGCTGCCTACGCAGCGGGATTGGCAGTCGGATTTTGGACCGACCTTGAAGAATTACGACAAAACTGGGCGGTTGATAGAACCTGGCGCCCGGCCATGCCGTTGAAAGTCAGGAAAAAACACTGCATGAACTGGAAAAAGGCTGTGGATAGAACTTTCAACTGGATGGAATAATGGAAGCTGAAGTTGTTATTATAGGGGCAGGTGTTATCGGTCTGGCAATAGCTGCTGAAATTGCCCATGATTTAGACGACTTCTTTGTGCTCGAAAAAAATCCGGAATTCGGGCAGGAGACCAGCAGCCGTAACAGCGAAGTGATTCATGCGGGGATTTATTATTCAAAAAACTCGCTCAAGGCCAGATTATGCGTTGAAGGAAAAATGCTCCTGTATGATATGTGCCAAGACAGACGTATCCCGCATCGGCGTTGTGGCAAACTGATCGTGGCCACTAATGATGAAGAAGCTGAGCAACTGGAAGCAATCAGGGCAAATGGTACGGCCAATGGTGTTGAGGACATCGAGCATCTTACCGGAAAACAGACAAAGCAACTGGAACCGCAAATCAAAGCGATATCGGCTCTGTTTTCCCCTTCGAGCGGTATCATTGATTCCCACCGCCTGATGGCATACTTGGAAGGCCGCGCTAAAAACAGAGGTGTCAATATTGTTTATAAAACCAGCGTCGAACGGGTTGAGAAGTTAGCTGCTTACAAATACCGGATCGATGTTTTAAATCCAGGCGGAGATATCTATTCTTTTAAGAGCCGTTATGTAGTCAACTGTGCCGGTCTGGAAGCCGACAGGATTGCCTCCGGGTTGGGGATCGACCTTGCCGCAAACTACTATCAGCAGCATTTCTGGAAAGGGGAGTATTTCGCGGTGAGCGGCAAATCCGATCGGATAAAAACGCTGGTCTATCCTGTGCCGCTACCCAACAACGTAGGTCTGGGGGTGCATGCCACCATCGATCTGAATGGACAAATACGATTGGGTCCAAATACAAAATACATTGCGAATCGCGGTTATGATTATTGTGTCGATCCGATTGAAAAAACGGCATTTTTTGAATCTGCAACCCGATTTCTCCCCTTCATTCAATTAGATGATTTGCATCCGGCCATGGCCGGCATCAGGCCCAAACTGCAAAAACCCGGCGATTCTGAACGGGACTTTATTATTCAAGAGGAAACGGACAAAGGCTATCCCGGCTTCATCAATCTGCTTGGAAT
>CAZSON010000214.1:0-4972 GCA_964608375.1 uncultured Desulfobacter sp.
TCACTTTTGGCTCACAATAATTCAAAACTTTCCGTTTCTCCGTCCATCGACAACACGTTTTATTAACAAAATTTAACCAGTCTTGAAATATAAGGAGGCAAAATGGATGATCAGCACCAAATCTTTTTAGATTTTAAATCTGAATTTCCTGAAATTTATGCCAAACACAAGGCTTTAGGGAAAGAGATCCATGAGCAAGCAGGGCCATTATCTGAAAATATCCGCTGGTTGATAAAGATCGCCATTTCTGCGGCCTGCACACATAAAAGGTCCCTTGAAACGCACATTGACAAAGCAAAAGAGGCCGGCGTGACGGATGAAGAAATCAAACACGCACTTCTTCTTTTGATCCCGACAGCCGGATTTCCGACTTTTATGAAGTCTTATTCTGTTCTGAAAAACAGAAATTAATTAGACCTGCATCCCATCGACGATTTACCAAAATTTGCCCGTTGGCGTCAAATTTATATAGAAACAAAGCGGATATGGCGAGATAATGTCATTTCTGACTGATGAACGTACTAAGATAATCACCGTATCCTTCTTTTTTCAGGTCTTCTTTGGCCACAAAGCGAAGTGCTGCAGAATTGATGCAATACCTCAACCCGGTCGGTGCCGGCCCATCCGTGAAGACATGTCCAAGGTGAGAGTCGCCAAATTTGCTTCGAATCTCAGTGCGAGTCATAAAGAAACTGCTGTCTTCCCTTTCCACTATGTTCGCGGGCTCAAGCGGTTGGGTAAAGCTGGGCCAGCCGGTCCCGGAAACATATTTGTCTTTGGAACTGAAAAGCGGTTCTCCCGAAACAATATCGACATAGATGCCTGCTCGTTTGTTATTCCAGTATTTATTTCTAAAGGGTGGCTCTGTGCCCTCCTGCTGGGTCACTTTGTACTGAAGCGCGGTCAGTTTTTTGCGCATTATTTTGTCTGCAGGCCTTGAATATGGTGAAATACTTACGAGATGTGCAGCAACCTGCTTTTTTCCTCCCCATGTCTTTTTAATAAATTGATCACGACCGGAATTAAAACGATAGAATTTATACCGTCGGCCATGCGTTTTGTAATAGTTTTGATGATATTTTTCAGCCTTATAAAAAACGGTCAGCATCGTAATCTCGGTCACGATCGGTTTGTCGAATATCCCGGTTTTTTCCAACGTTTCTTTAGATGCCAGCGCGAGTCGCTTTTGTTTGTCATCATGATAAAAAATGGCGGTTCGGTACTGTGAACCTCGATCCACGAATTGACCTCCGGAATCGGTGGGGTCCACCTGCCGCCAGAAAACATCGAGAAGTTCCCTGTACGAAACTTTCTCCGGGTCGTAAAACACCTGTACCGCTTCCGCATGTCCGGTTCCACCGGAAGACACCGCTCTATAAGAGGGTTTTGCTGTATGGCCGCCGGTGTAGCCGGATATAGCTTCTATCACCCCTTCAGTTTTTTCAAAGTCTGCTTCCACACACCAAAAACATCCTCCGGCAAACGTGGCTACCTGCCACCGGCCGTCTAATGGGTCAAACACGCTTTTCCCTTCCTTCTTTTCAGAAAGATTTTTGTTGGTCGACTCGAACCCGACTAAAAATGCCGCTATGACTAAAACCATTATAATTGTTATTTTCGATTTCATTTTTTATACCTCCTTATCCGCGGTTTACCGAATCTGTCCCGCGTCGTTTATTTAATAATAATCATGCTTGAGTGAAAAGATGTCACAAAATCATAACATTTTTATCACTACAGCATAAAATCTGAGAAAATATAATATATCGTGATTGCTGAGCACGCTTTAATTTTGGTTTGAATTTTATGATTTTTGTTTTAAAATAGAACTTCAAGGCTTTGTGATTAAGGCTCAACAAAAAAGCAGGCGTCTTTTGAGGGATTCTTCATGTCACGGAAAATTCTGGTTGTGGAAGACAACACTGATCTCGCAACGCTTTTAGAGCTTCACCTGCGCGATCTCAACTACAGGGTTGACCTGGCATTCGACGGAGATGCGGGCTGGGCTCAAATGACATCCAAAGACTACGATCTCATCATACTTGATCTCATGCTGCCCGGCATTGACGGGCTGGAAATCTGTCGTCGCATACGCACGAAACCCGCCTACACACCCATTCTGATATTGACATCAAAATCAGCGGAATTGGATCGCGTGCTGGGTCTTGAGATGGGAGCAGACGATTACGTCACAAAACCGTTTAGTATTACCGAACTGATGGCTAGGGTGAAGGCCATTTTCCGGCGCATCGACGAATTAAAATCCGACCGCCAGCCGGTTAAACAGATAATTTTTTGTGCCGGAGATCTAGTAATTGATCCGGAAAGACGTACAGTGAACCTAAACAACAAAACAGTCGAACTCACGGCCAAGGAATTCGATTTGCTTCTGCATTTTGCGCAAAACGCCGGACGTGTCTTTACGCGATCGCAGTTATTAGACAAGGTCTGGGGGTATGGCCATGATGGCTACGAACATACGGTGAATTCCCATATCAATCGCCTGCGGGGGAAGATCGAAAAAAATCCCGCTCAACCATCCTATATAATTACCGTCTGGGGCGTGGGTTATAAATTTGCGGAATTTGAATAACTAAGAAGCAGGTTATATGTTTCAATCTCTTTATTCGAAATTAGCGGCGGTATTGACCGGGCTGTTCCTCCTGGTGGGGTTGGCCATTATTGTGGTGACCTCGTTTTCAACCGAAATGTATCAAAAGGAGGTCAGCCAACGGCTTAATCGGCAGTTGGCGAAGAAGATTGTCAGTGCAAAGCTTTTGATGCGGGAAAACCGGGTCAACCAGGAGGCGCTTGAGGAAATCTTCCATATGCTCATGGTGATAAACCCGAATATCGAGATCTACCTTTTAGACAACAGGGGGAAAATCCTGACATTTTCGGCCGCTCCCGGCAAGGTGAAACGAATCCGCGTGGATCTGGAACCTGTCAGGGATTTTCTCAAGGGTGAGGCGACCATCCCCATCTTGGGCGATGATCCCCGTAACCCAAGTGGTAAGAAAGTGTTTACAGCAGCACGTATTTCTCAGGAAGGTAGTTTGCAGGGCTACCTGTACGTTATTTTGGGTGGAGAGACCTATGACAGTATCGTACAGAAGTTAAAGGCAAGCTACATTCTCCAGTTAAGTGGTTGGATTATTTTTGGCAGCCTGCTGTTTGCACTAATTGCAGGCCTGGTATTGTTTGCCTCGCTGACCGGAAGACTTAAGCATTTGGCAAATGCCATGGACACCTTCAGAAGAGGTGATGGATATATGCCGATCGAATTGCCGTCAGACAAAAATTCCCGTACGGCGGATGAAATCGACCGGTTGGGGTCAACCTTCACTGAAATGGCTAGTCGAATCGAAGACCAGATGAAGCAGTTGCAAAAGTCCGATGCATCGCGTCGCGAGTTGGTCGCCAATGTTTCCCATGATCTGAGGACGCCGCTGGCCAATTTACAGGGTTATCTCGAAACACTGCTCATGAAAGCGGACAGCCTGAGCAAACAGGAGCAGCGGGGCTATCTGGAGACAGCCAACAGACACTGTGATCGTCTATCGAAATTAGTGAGTGAACTTTTGGAACTGTCCAAACTTGATGGGTACGATATCAGTGCGGCGCGTGAACCCTTCAACTTAAATGAGCTTGTCCATGATGTGGTTCAACAATTTCAATTAAAAACAAAGGAAAAACAGATAATTCTCTTAACAAATAGTGAAAAAGACCTTCCCTTTGTGAATGCCGACATCGGTTTGATTGAGCGGGCACTGGAAAACCTGATTGAAAATGCCGTTCACAACACCCCTGCCGGCGGTTCGATTAGTCTTGGGCTCACGCTTTGTGATAATGATATTCTGGTCCAGATCAGCGACACCGGCTATGGCATACCGGAGGAAGAGCTATCTGACATCTTTGATCGGTTTTATCAATTGGAAAAGAGTCGCAAAACAGAGATCGAGCATGCCGGATTGGGTCTTGCAATCACAAAAAAAATCCTGGAATTGCACAACCGATCTATCGAGGTCGCCAGCACCCTGGGTTCGGGCACCACCTTCAGTTTCCAACTTCCTGTCAACATCCCTGCCTGAAGGATTGCTTCCATTGATCCTTGAAGTTTTTAAAATGTTATCGTTTTGTGATGATTCCGTGATTTGTAATAGATATTTTGTTAATGGCTCATTTTGGTACAAATTTAAAATCTTCTTTAGAAAACCATATGGTGGTCTTCAACCGCAGATGAGGTGATTATATGGAAAAGCGCAGACAATTTCTTAAATTCATGTTTGGATTTTTTATTGGTGCTTCTCTTTTGTTCCGCTTTTTATTTCAGGCGGCCGGCAAAGTTTATGCAAAAGCCCAAAAAATAATTTTGCCAAAAAACACAGATCGGGAAACACTTCGCAGCAAAAACCCTGCCCTATTGGACACTCGAAACCTGGAGCTAACCCCAGTGAAGGATTTCGAGACCATGGGGGATTCGGATTATAGATTGGATATCGGCATCTGGCGTCTGGAGGTAACCGGCCGGGTTAAGAAACCGCTGAGGCTGAGCTATTCTCAAATCCTGGCTCTGCCGTCCATCGAGCGGGATGTTCTCCTGGTCTGTCCCGGGTTTTTTGCCAATCACGGCCGTTGGAAGGGCTTTTCAATGGAGAAATTGCTTGGACAGGCGCAGATGGACCCGGCGGTCACCCATGTAATTTTTTCTGCGCCGGATGATGCTGGCGGAAACGAAGAGAAATTTCCTTTATCGGATATCCTTTCCAATCGGGTCTTTCTGGCATATGGCGTGAACAAGGAAACCCTGCCAATAGAACATGGCTTTCCATTGCGGGTGGTGGCAGAGGGACATTATGGATCCGCCTGGATCAAATATGTCAGTCGTGTCACACTGGATAAAAACTAACACAGACCGATACCCCCGTCGCTGACCGTCAGGAAACGATAAGGAAGGATGTGGCAATGAAAA
>CAZSON010000215.1:0-4972 GCA_964608375.1 uncultured Desulfobacter sp.
CTTGTCTCCAAAATCGAGAGAACTTCTATTGACTTATGAAGATGGAACCGGACGAGCAGGAATTTCACGGGCTGTTATCAATCAACAAGGAGAAATAAAAGGGAGACAATCTGAGTTGAACCACAAGTTCCCTGGGGTTTTCCTTCCCCTACGAAACCGTTTTCTTAGAGCTGTCAACGGTCTTTTAAAATTGAGCCATTTTCGGTCGTCAGAATTGAGCCACTTGTATTCACATTTTTAAAGTTATCCACTCCATCCGCTTTCATTTTTCCTCTGAGACGGTAGCTGTTCCCCTTGATATTGATAACCACGCTATGGTGTAACAGCCGATCCAAAACAGCCGTAACGATAATCGGATCATGGAACAGTTCCGTCCAGTCCGAAAAGGACTTATTTGAGGTAATGACCGTGCTGGCCTTCTCATACCGGTGAGCAATAAAACGAAAGAACAAATTGCACTCTTCACGGCTGATCGGCGTATACCCAACTTCATCAACGATCACCAAAGACAATTTATAATAACTGCGCCCTTTTCCACGACGACCGGCTTCATGATCTTGCTTTAACTTATTGATCAGATCTTCCATGTTGGTAGAGTAGATGCTCATCCCAGCCTGACACGCTTTTAAAGCAAGCGATACCGCCAGAGAGTTATAATCGAAAGTTGTGTTTGAGGAATTAGGTGGTGTATCCTCCGGGTGATTGTTTATTGGCATAATTGCCCGGCATTTAAACTTACAAAATGAAAGGATACACACACCATGAGTCAAGATAACGTAATCGATTTAAAAAAGCCAGAACCGTTTGTAGAAGATCCTTTAACAGACATTTTAAGACAAGCGGCAAAACGATTGTTGACAGCGGCGTTAGAAGCTGAAATCAATCTTTTCTTGAATCAATACAAGGAAATAACCGACGATAATGGTTATCAAAGACTTGTTCGCAACGGTTATCTTCCGGAACGTGAGATTCAGACCGGAATCGGCCAGGTACCTGTCAGAGTGCCCCGCATTCGGGATCGACAGTCTGATTTGCAAAGCGGAAAAATCAGATTTTCATCCGCCATTTTACCTCCATATTTAAGACGGACCAAAAGTATCGAGACTTTTCTACCCTGGTTATATCTAAAAGGGGTATAGACAGGCGATTTTACCGATGCGCTGGCTGCTCTGTTAGGAAAAGATGCGCCTGGTCTATCTGCTTCAACCATCAGTCGTCTCAAATCGCTCTGGCAGGATGGTTATAAAAAATGGCAGCAACGGGACCTTTCTGAAAAGCGTTATGTGTATTTCTGGGTCGACGGTATTTACTGCAATGTTCGAATGGATGACCGGCAGTGTCTTCTGGTGATTATTGGTGCCACAAAAGAGGGTTGTAAAGAACTGGTTGCGCTTGAAGGCGGCATCAGAGAGAGTGAACAGTCCTGGACAGAGGTTCTGGTAGATCTGAAGCGTAGAGGCCTGAAGAAAAGCCCTGAACTGGCCATCGGCGACGGTGCTCTGGGTTTTTGGAAAGCATTGTCAAAAGTATACGACAAGAGCCGATGGCAACGATGCTGGGTTCACAAAACTGCCAATATTTTGAATAATTTGCCAAAGAGCCTTCAGAAAAAAGCCAAGGACAGATTACATCAGATCTCGATGGCGGACAACAAAGATGAAGCTGAAAAGAATTTTGATGCGTTCATCCGGACATATGATGCAAAATATCCGAAAGCCACAGAATGTTTAAAAAAGGATCGAGAGGTCCTGTTGACTTTTTATGACTTTCCAGCCGAACACTGGAGACATATCCGTACGACTAACCCTATAGAATCGACTTTTGCAACGGTTCGGTTAAGAACCGCCAAAGTCAGGAGCTGTTTTTCATCTTTAACGGTTTTAACCATGGCTTTTCAGCTGTGCCGATGTGCTCAGAAAAGGTGGATCAAATTACATCATCCCAGACGATTAGGAGAAGTGGTTAGAGGAGTCAAATTCGTCAACGGAATCATTGAAAACCGGATCGCCGCCTAATATGTCATACACAACATTTGACAATATCTCCATAGGCATGTTAAATAAATCATACGAGGAGCAAACCATGTCGCTATCAACCCGCGCAGTAACAGCCAAAAAAATTGTCAAAACACCGATGTTGAGAAATATTTTAATTGTCAGTTTGGTAGTGGCGATTGCGATTCCCGTCGTCAGCGCTTTTTGGATCATCCCCGCATTTACCCAACAACTAACCACCAGAACCGAAGATCAAGCGGTGCGGACCGCAACCCATCTGATGTCTACGATTATCATCGTAGAGGGCGAATTGAAAAAGGAGTCATTGTCAGCGTACTCGCTCGGCAAAATTAAGATAGTGAGCCGGGACTTTCAGTTGGAGAATCTCAAAATCTTTTCCAAATCCGGAGAAACCATCTTTTCGACTGATGCAAAAGATATCGGAAAAATAAACAAAAAGGATTACTTTCATAACATCGTAGCCAAAGGGGATCTGTTCACAAAAATCGAACGAAAAGGCGCCCGATCATCCGAAGGCAGGATCGTCACATCCGATGTGGTGGAGACCTATGTGCCGATTATGCGCAACAGCAAATTTATGGGTGCGTTTGAGATCTATTATGACATAACGGACAGCAAGAAGAAGCTTGACCATCTATTGACTCAGACTTACGGCCTTTTGTTTGGGATAGCGGCGATCCTTTTGCTGGCTCTTATTCTCATTTTATTCAGAGCCAGCAAGAACCTCATAGAGCGAGATCAGGCATCAGAAGCCTTGAAGCAAGCCCATGATAATTTAGAAAAACGGGTTGAGGAGCGAACAGAAGAACTTATCCGAATCAACGAAATCCTAAAGACTGAAATTGCTGAGCGCAAGATTGCAGAAGGTGCACTCCGCGAGAGCGAAGAGCGGCATCGGGAAATGGTTGAAAAGTCCACCGACGCCATTATTTCGATAAACGAAAAAGCGAAGATCATGCAATGGAACCAGGCAGCGACCGACCTATTCGGCCATGACAAAGGATCGGTTATAGGAAAGTCGATCGACATCTTGATTCCCGCAAAATATAAACAACCGCATAAGAAAGGGCTCAACAGAATCATAGAGACCGGTAAATCCGAGATTCTCGGAAAAGTGATGGAGTTGGAAGGACTTCACAAAGAAGGCAAGTCTGTGCACATTGAGCTCTCTCTTTCGGGACTGAAAAAAGGCGCATCCTGGATTTTTACAGGTATTATTCGGGAGACCACCGAGCGGCGAAAGGCCCTGAAGGCCTTGCGGGATAGTGAGGAGCGCTACCGCAGCCTTTTTGAGGACTCTCGTGATGCGATCATGATTTGGACCCCGGAAGACAAGATACTGGGAGCAAATCAATCGGCTCTGGAAACCTTTGGCTATACGATTGAGGAGATGATCGGATTGGACGTTTCACAGATTTTTTCCAACCAGACGGAACAGTCCCGCTTCAAGGAGGAGCTGATTCAGAAGGGTGCGGTGAGAGGATATGAAGTCGCAATGCAACGGAAAGATAACAGCGTCATGGACACCTTACTGACATCAACGGTAAGGCTCGATAAAAAGGGAAATATTCTGGGGTATCAGGGTATTCTCAGGGACATTACGTTACAGAAGTTGAGTGAGAAAAAATTGCAGAATACGTTGGATACTTTGCGAAAAGCCATGGGGGCTACCATACAGGCGATGTCGCTTATGGTGGAAAGCCGGGATCCTTATACGGCTGGTCATCAGCACCGTGTGAGCGATCTTTCCCGTACCATCGCTACTGAATTGAGTCTACCTGCAGACCAGATTGATGGGATCCGTTTTTCAGCCATGATCCATGACCTGGGAAAAATGGCGGTACCAGCCGAAATTCTCACCAAACCGGGCAAGTTGAGCAAAAAAGAGTTTGAAATTATCAAAGATCATGCTCAGACCGGTTATGACATATTAAAGGGGATAGAGTTTCCCTGGCCGGTTGCCCAGACGGTTCTTGAACATCATGAGAAGCTGGATGGTTCGGGTTATCCGCAGGGGCTTTCGGGTGAAGAGATATCACTCGAAGCCAGAATATTATGTGTGGCGGATGTTGTGGAAGCAATGGCGTCTCATAGGCCTTACCGGCCGTCTTTGGGTATTGAAAAAGCTTTGGAAGAAATTTCGGCCAAAAGAGGGACCGCGTTTGATTCGGATGTTGTGGATGCCTGTATAAAGATATTTCGAGATAAGCAGTATCAGTTAAAGTAGTTCGAGTCATGTTAAAGTTCTTGAGATATGGGTTTTAAAAGGAAGGTTTCTCGTCAGCATACGATGGAATTTAGCTCGAGATTATGCCCTTTATGCAGATTTGTTTAAATGAAAAGGCGACCCTCCTAAAGCAAAGGAAAACATGAACATGTCAATCGATTTAATACGTCTAAACTGTCTGTATTTTATGGTTTAATGGTACAGCATGATATCGAATTTGTCAAAAGCTTTTTTCGACAGGCAGCAGCTTAAATCCGTTGGAAACATCAAAATCCAATAAAATCTAAAAAGGAGGTAAGTCAAGACTGTAGCACTGCCTTGATCCTGCATTTTAATCAAATAGCACCTTATTTTCAATAATCATGTTGTATTTGACCTTATGTAGGACTTGTGATAAATGTAAGACATAAATCATCAAATTATAATTATTTGAAAAGGATTGTAATGTATAAGTCCTTCAAAATTAAGAATTTTCGTTGCTTCAAAGAGGTAACATTAGATCACTTAGAACGTCTGAACCTTATTGCTGGGAAAAACAACGCAGGAAAGACGAGTTTCCTTGAAGCTCTTTTTCTACATATAGGGCCAAATAATCCTGATTTGTCTTTAAGGGTCAATAAATTTAGAGGTATAGAGTTTTTCTCCCTTGAGCCCGAAGAACTATGGGGATCATTGTTTTTTGACAAGGATATAGAACGGAATATTGAGCTAACTAGCATTAATGAGAGCG
>CAZSON010000216.1:0-4936 GCA_964608375.1 uncultured Desulfobacter sp.
TCAGTCTTGGTTTAATAATTTCACCTTCATGACGTAGAAAAAATCTAAGATATTGTAATCCCTATAAATCAAAGCGAGGGAATCTTGTGTAATCTTGGGCATTTGACCAAAATATATAGAAAAAGCATAGCAAAGCTGGACTTTATTGCAATATTTTTTTAAATGCATTTACAAAATTATGCTTGCGTTATAACAATTGTTGTGTTTAATAATTCGGACACTTTACAATAATTTTTTATGGTTCTTAATTATATTGTTATTTGTTGCAGCGGACAATCAGTCTTTTTAGCAGTTAAAGTTAAGCTTACATAAATCAATCAATTTTTTAAGGAGGACAATTTTATATGAAAACATTAATTGGTGGAGCAATAGGAGCTGTTCTGGGTATTATCGGCATGTCCGTTTGGTGGAAACCGTTTTTGCAGCTTTTAGCCGGCGCTGTTCCGGTTATGCTGTTGCTTGGAGGAGGATTGGCAATTTATCTCGGTTTTGATGAGCTTAAAGACAGCTGGAAGAAAAATGATACGCCCGAGGACGCTTCTTTGGGATCGGGTGAGACGGAAACCGTAAAACAGGATATTGATGATCTAAAAAAAGAGATTGAAACGTTAAAATCAGATAAAGAAAAATAATCTCCGATAGGCGGAAAAAGGCCCCGGGACAGTCATTGCCGGGCCTTTTTTTTGTTTTCCTTCGAAACCGCTTGCGTGGCAAGCCGATTTGCTATTTCGTTTCCTTCAAGGCCTGCATGTCCTTTGACTTTGAAAACTGTCAACTGACTGAACGTTGAAATAAGTTGTTTGATTGTTCTGACCAGGCCGATATTTTTTCTGGCCTTCCAGCCGAGGGAAAGAACCCCGTAAGCATAGCTGCTATCGGTGAAAATTTTAACAGGCAGCTTTCTGTTTTTTATTTCCAATAAGCCTGTTTTAATCGCTTCAAGCTCTGCAATATTGCTGGTGGCGATTCCTATATATCTCGATATTTCCTTTTCACGTTCACCGCAATACAGGATAGCGCCGATTCCTGCGGGACCGGGGTTTCCGGAACATGCCCCGTCTGTAAAAATGGAAATGGCAGCCTTTGTCGCTTTATCATCCAAGGGGGCTCTACCAGGCTTCGATATTATATTTTTCTCTTTGTAGGGTTCACGATTAGATCCGATGGTTTCCAATTGTATCGGATCTATTGTTTCGAGTCCTTTTTCATGAACCCAGTATTCATGATTTTGATCTAGCTGATATTTGATTCGAACTTTGCGGTTTTTTAAGATCGGTTTCCCATTAATGTCGGTTGCCATCCATACTTTTTTCCCCTTTAATCTCATCCGTTTCCAAGCTGCTTTTTTCTCTTTCATCAATCCCCGTTTCGTTTTTCTATCGCCAAATAGCCATTCTCGATCTGGTTTTATCGGTAAATAGATACCTTTTGGCGGTACGATATAAACCGATCAAGATCACCTCTCCATGATTCGGCGATATCATCAATTTGATCCATAAGTTCTAATCGTTCCCGGATTTTCCTGTCGCCAATGATGAGGTCAATCGGCATTTGGTGAAACTCGTATTCGTAAGGGGGAAGCTTCCATTCAAACCGATCCCTGTGATGGAGAAGGATGGCCTGAATCAGCCGGAGTGTCGATATATACGGCATGTATTGGACAGGATCGTTGATATGGATTTGAAACCCTTGGCAACAGATTCCCTTCCATTTGTTTGAAGTCGGTTCAAACGCAGTTTGTCTGAGGGTAATTCCAGGCATTTTGTTTCCACCCAGAGTTGAAAGGATTTTTTCCGTCTCTAGAAATGGTGCGCCAAAAAGCTCAAAGGGCTGGGTTGTTCCTCTTCCTTCAGAGATATTTGTCCCTTCCAGCAGGACCTGACCCGGATAGACCATGGCTGATACCGGTGTTGGCAGATTCGGAGACGGCGGGACCCAGGGAAGGCCGGTTTCCAGATAGTACATGGTTCTTTTCCACCCTTTCATCGGAATTACTTCAAGGTCGCACCCGATTCGATAATGATCGTTAAACAAAAGAGATAGTTCCCCGATCGTCAGTCCATGCCGCATCGGGATCGGATAACGCCCGACAAATGAGGTCAATTTAGTTGTCAAGCAGTTTCCTTCCACCGTGATCCCGTTGATCGGATTGGGTCGATCAAGAAGCAGAATTTTCTTTCCGAATTTCTCGGCCGCTTCCAAACAATAGGACATTGTATAAATAAAGGTGTAGACACGCGAGCCCGCGTCCTGCAGGTCAATAATCAGGGTGTCTATAGGATCAAACATTTCCCGGGTCGGTTTCCGGGTCGTGCCGTAAAGGCTGAAAACAGGAAGCTGTAAAACAGAATCGATCATATCAGTGGACTCTTTCATGTTGTCCTGTTCTGCTCCAAAAAAACCGTGCTGCGGTGAAAAGAGTGCAACAAGTTGACCCGGAAATTTCATGTTGATCAGATGGCGGGCATGGCGCAGCTTCCGGTCGACAGAGGCAGGATTGCATAAAAGGCCGATCCGCTGCTTGAATAACCATTTGGGTGGTGTTTCCAACAAATTCTCAAGACCTGTCTGAACAATTTTCACAGTATGAATGAATCCTCCCATCTCAGATAAAAATTAACACATCAAAAGATTTATCTAAAGTAAAAATCAGTTCTTTTTTTAATTAAAGCCCCATGTTATTGTTGATAATGAATTTTTGATCATGGAAAAAGCTTGACAAGAACTGGGATAATAAATAGATGAACCGATTTATTCCTTTGGAATTGTGCAAGACAGGCTCTAACAGAGCCTTTTTGAATAATAGATGGTCATAATCAATGCATGATGTAAAGAAACCTTTGGCCCTTCGGTTCGATGGAGTGGTGGTTGTTGTTGGCAACTATGGGAGTGGCAAGACGGAGGTGTCTGTCAATCTTGCCGTAAACCAAAGGGGTATCGGTCAACGTGTGAGGATTGCGGATCTCGATCTGGTAAATCCCTATTTTAGGACCCGGGAAGCAAAAACGCCGCTGACAGCGTTGGGTATTGAGATGATTTTGCCGCCCGATCAGTTTTTACAGGCGGATCTTCCTATCTTGAACCCCTCAATTTCCGGGTTGATCCGGCAGCCGTTTGGTCTTACTATATTGGATGTGGGAGGGGACGATGTCGGAGCGACGGTTCTGTCCTCCCTTTCAGATTCGTTTCAGGCGAATTCTTTCTTAAAAACAAATAAGAAGCTTCGCATGCTCCAGGTCATCAATCCTTTTCGTCCCTTTACGGAAACAGTTCAAGGCTGTCTGAAAATAAAGGATGAGATTGAAAAAGCATCAAGAATGAAAATTACCGGTTTCATCGGTAATGCCAATCTTATCGATGAAACAACGACCGAGCATATTGATCAGGGATATGATTTTGTTAAACGGGTATCAGGGGAGACTCGATTACCGGTTGAATTTATTACCGTTGCAGAAAATCTTCTGCCGCAAGCAAACATAAAACAGTTTGATTGCCCAATACTAACGATAAAAAGGCAACTCGTTCCGCCGTGGAAAAAAGCGGCGTCATTGAATTGCTAATACCGCCAAACATAAGCAATAAAGGAGTTTTCTCAATGCCGTACAGATATACCATTGATGTTGATCGATGCAAAGGGTGCAATCTGTGTGTGAGCGTATGTCCGAAAAAAGTTTTGGAAATATCACAAAGCGTCAATTCCCAGGGATATTTTCCCGCGCATCAGGCACGTCCGGACGATTGCGTCTTCTGCACAACCTGCTGCATCATGTGTCCGGATGTGGCTATCACTATAACGAAAATCGCCGAGCAAGCGGCCGGTCAAGAGCCAACGGAGGAAAAGCATGGGTAAAGTATTGATGAAAGGGAATGAAGCCATAGGGGAGGCAGCGATAAAAGCGGGGTGCCTGAACTATTTTGCTTACCCGATTACGCCTCAGTCCGAAGTAGCAGAATACCTTTCGCGGCGATTACCAGAAGTCGGCGGGGTCTTTTTACAGGGAGAGAGCGAAGTTGCGGTTTCCTATATGGTTTTTGGTGCTGCGGCCTGTGGCGAGCGGGTTTTTACAACATCATCAAGCCCGGGTATCAGCCTGATGAGTGAAGGGATCAGCTATATCGCAGGCGCTGAATGTCCGGCTGTTTTTGTAAATATTATGCGCGGTGGTCCCGGGCTTGGCGGAATCCTTCCGTCCCAGGCCGATTATCTTCAGGCAACAAAAGGAATGGGCCATGGTGACTTCAGGCTTCTGGTGATGGCGCCCGCGAGCGTTCAGGAAGCGGTTGAGATGGTCATGATGGCATTTCCTCTGGCAGAAAAATACAGAAATCCGGTGATGATTCTGGGGGACGGTTTAATTGGCCAGATGATGGAACCTGTAGAATTTCCTGACTCCCTGCAATCTGAGCCGACCAACAAGGACGATTGGGCGACAAACGGAATGGCGATACGAAAGAGCGAACAACGAAACCTGGTCAAATCACTTTTCCTGGATCCGGAGCAACTCAACGCTCACAATTTGGTCTTGAAGGCGAAGTATGAACGGATGTCCAGAGAAGATGTCAGGTACGATACGTATAACACAGAGGTGGACTACAGAGCCCTCGTAGTCAGCTACGGCACGATGAGCCGGGTATGTAGAACGGCCATCGATGATTTAAAGGCAGATGGTTTTGAGGTGGGCATGCTTCGACCTCAGACTGTCTTCCCTTTTCCTGGAGGGGCGGTATATGATGCAGCGGCCAAAAAATCGTGCAAAATTGTTATTTGCATTGAAATGAGCATGGGTCAGATGGTTGAAGATGTTGAAAGGAGTGTTAAAGGGATTCGTTCTGTTCGGTGGTATGGGAAATGTGGGGGAGAAGTACCGACCCCCGAAGAAGTGATGGATGCGATCAAAGCATGTGAAGAATTAAAAGATGTGTGAGTGAAAAACCG
>CAZSON010000217.1:0-4924 GCA_964608375.1 uncultured Desulfobacter sp.
TGGTGGAATTACGAGAGTCGGTTTACGGATGTAGGGTGTACCTTCCGGGCTATTTGGAAATCAACATTCGATGATATCCAGGAGCGATTGACCGCCAGAGGACCGGAATTTTCTGCAGAGATGATGATCGAAGTGCTCCATTCCAGGGGAAGGGTGATAGAGATTCCGGTCAATTATTTTAATCGAAGTTTTGCTATGCAGAAAAAACATCGAAATCTTAGAACATTCTTCCGATTTTTTATCCTGATATTGAGAAAACGGTTGAGTGGCTAACCCTGCTTATCAGACGCCGATGACTTCTAACGAATGTCAATGAAGACCCTAAAGAAAATATTAATCCGGCAAGAGTTTCCCGGACGTTCTCTGAATTTTTTTTTAGAAAACAGGATCTGGATCATTGTCGGTCTATCCATCTTTCTGTTGGCATTATTTTACCGCTCCTGGGAAAATTTTACCCATCCCGGCCTATATATGGAGGATCCCGCATACTTCAGCGGTTATTATGGCGGCTATCAGCCCTTTATGGCAGTCTTTAATACTTCGCGCGGCTATGTCAATCTGATCATTAATGTCTATGCATGGATCGTGGCCAAGGTCGATGTCCGAATACAGCCCGGATTGTACCTTATATTTGCAATTCTAACCGGGATCACCACCGCCGTTAATCTGATCTTTTCCGGGTTATTCAAAAGTCGTCCGATCTTGCTGATCGCGCCTCTGGTCCTGGGCCTTACCGGCATGAATCACGTCTTTTATTACATGACTCTGATCTATCAATTTTACACGACCACGTTGCTTTTACTTTGCCTGTTGTTTTTTCCGCTACCACGCACCAAATCCGGATTGGTAGGGATGGCAGCTTTATTCACTATTTTACCATGGTCCGGCCCCTATTCGGTCCTGGCCATTCCTGTCGGGATTTTGCTGCTTTTATTTTTCAGAGATAGATGGAAGTCGTTTATGATCATTTTAATGATCAGTTCGACCCTGCTGTATTATACCACCGTAAAGGGCGGCACAACCATGTTCGGAAATATTTTTAACCGGTGGGTATTATCGTATTATTATCATGTGCTCTTTAAAGATATTTTTTTTCTCGGGCTGCTCGGTGAGCCAACGATCGTTAAATCAGGAATCTTTTTGGTATGCCTGGCGGCCTTGTTCTATCTGCAGAGAAACGATCCGGCATACATCAAGCTGTCGTTTACGATGTTGGTGCTGATCGTTGCTGCACTTGCCCCCTATTTCTTAAGCAAAAAAATTTACCACCTTCACCTGGATGCCTGTTATCTGCTCATATCGTATTTTTTTTGGCTGGTATTTCTTTTATACAGCCTTGACATTTTCTTTTTAAGAAGCAGTTTGAAACAAATACCGGCCTTGTTTGCCTTTTTTTTCCTGGTGTTTGTGGCATTTGATAACTATCCACTGGAAAGAAAAAGAATTCCGATTCAAGAAAAAATGCCCGCCTTTCTACGCACCGTTTACCATTATGAGAAGCTTGCTCTGGAAAAAAAGAATCGTTTCATAAAGCTTCAATATAAAGAATTTTATTTTAAACCGACCGCTTTGGTCGGGAGTCGACAGATGGATGCTGTGCAGGTGGGAGCGGATTTTTTTAAGATCCCTTATGGGCGGCAATTCATTGTTCATCCTGCGGTGTCACCTGAAAGGAAATCATTAAATGAATAAACATAAATTGAGTCCAATTTCTCAAGCAATATGGCCATGGATGGACCAAAGAGAATCAGGCACTGATAAGGTGAAATCGCCATCTTTACGGCTCTCTTTTTTTATGCTGGTGATGGCTGTGTGTATTTCGGGATTTTTTTATTTTTTCAATCGATTTTGGGCGAGTATCATTATTTTGGCGATCTCAATCATTCTCTTTTGTTGTGCCGTATTTTTCCCCAGCATCTATCGAATCATTCATCGCATTTTTCAGGTTTTTGGCAGATGGGTCGGGCGCGGTCTGACATGGATTTTGCTTGTGCCGTTTTTTTATATCTGTTTCCCTATTGGTCACGTTATTCAAAAAATCTCCCGAAAAGACCCGCTGAGTAGAAGCTGCCCCACCTCATCGAAAAGCTATTGGGTTTTGCGAGAATCTAATGCTGACAAAGACGGCTATCGGAGGCAGTTTTAATGAATATTTTAGGTATTAGTGCATTTTACCATGATTCAGCGGCCACGCTAATCCGCAACGGGGAGATTGCTGCCGCTGCGCAGGAAGAGCGTTTTACCCGTAAGAAACACGATTCCGGGTTCCCGATAAATGCCTTAAAATATTGTCTGGCCGAAGGCGGTATCGAAAGAGGAAAACTGGACGCCGTCGCATTTTATGACAAGCCGATCAGTAAATTTGCGAGAATTCTTTTGACCTATTTTGGCGTTGCACCGAGCGGCCTAAACTCGTTTATGATGGCAATTCCTTTATGGGTAAAACAAAAGTTATGGATCCCTTTTCAAATTGAAAAAGCCCTTGAACAATGCGGAATCGAGTTGCCTAAAGATCTTTTTTTTCCGGAACACCACGAATCCCATGCGGCCAGCGCTTTTTTCCCTTCCCCATTCGATCGGGCTGCGTTGCTGACCTTAGATGGTGTCGGGGAGTGGGCAACCAGCACTATCGGCTTGGGAAAAGAAAACCAAATCGAAATTATCCGGGAGCTTAATTTTCCCCATTCCCTGGGATTGCTTTATAGCGCTTTTACCTATTTCACGGGGTTTCGGGTCAATTCCGGAGAATATAAACTGATGGGTCTTGCTCCGTACGGTGAGGCAAAGTATGTTGGAACGATCCTTGACAACCTTATTGATCTCAAGGAAGACGGATCCTTTCGACTTAACATGGACTATTTTGGTTATCTGGACGGGTTACGGATGACGAACCATAAGTTCTCGACCCTTTTTAATGGTCCGCCTCGAAAGCCCGAGTCGGACATAACGGAAAGGGAGATGGATATCGCCCGGTCGATACAGGTGGTAACAGAAGAGATCGTTTTGAAAATGGCACGGTTTGTACATAAGCTGACCGGTGAAAAAAAAATATGCCTGGCCGGCGGGGTTGCATTAAATTGTGTTTCGAATGGACGTCTCCTTCGGGAAGGACCCTTTGATGATCTATTTATCCAACCGGCATCCGGCGATGCCGGTGGGTCTTTGGGGGCATCTCTTATGGTTTGGCACATGGTGTATAAAAGACCGAGAAAGGTTGACGGTCTTCAGGATTCCATGAAAGGGTCTTTGCTCGGTCCAAAATTTGATGATTCGGAAATTGAGGCATTTCTGAAGACAAAGGGATTTCCATCGAAAAAACTCGGAGGAAATGAATGGGCGCCAACCATTGCCGAACTGATGACCAATGAAAAGGTGATCGGCCTTTTTCAGGGTCGGATGGAATTTGGACCACGGGCGCTTGGCAATCGCTCAATCGTCGGCGATGCCAGATCTTCGAAGATGCAGTCCATAATGAATCTGAAAATAAAATATCGGGAATCTTTTCGTCCTTTTGCACCCTCCTGCATGGAAGAGCGGGTCGGCGATTACTTTGAACTCGACCGACCCTCGCCCTATATGCTCCTGGTTGCAAGTCTAAAAAAAGAACGTTGCTTCAACCAAAACAATGATCCGCACCTGCCGATGCGAGACCGAATTAATGAGAAGCGATCCGATATACCGGCAATTACCCATGTGGATTATTCCGCCCGGATTCAGACGATCAACCGAAAAACAAATCCGCGTTATTACGATCTGATTAAAGCATTCGAGCATTTGACCGGATATGGAATCATCATCAATACGTCGTTTAATGTTCGTGGTGAACCGATCGTCTGCACGCCGGAAGATGCCTACCGGTGTTTTATGCGGACAGAAATGGATTATCTTAGCATGGGGTCGTTTTTGCTGAAGAAAGAAGAACAGCCGAAATGGACGGAAAAAGATAACTGGCAAAAAGACTATGTTTTGGATTAACACTTAAACAGATAGAGAAAATTATGAAATTTCTTCGACACTTCATCCTGTTGCTAAAAGAATTTTTCCAATTTGCATGGCGCAAGAAAGCCTGGTGGATTATTCCGATCGTATTGGTTTTATTTTTTCTTGCCCTTCTCATCATCGTGGGTCAATCGTCTGCTCCATTCATCTATACGCTTTTTTAGTCGACTCTTGACACAATTTGGTTCTTTGGTGCATTCATCAATCACACTCGAAAAATTAGAAAGAGACCTTCCCCCGCGCTACGTCGGGATTGGCAGTTATTTTAGATGAAAAATAAAATTCTGCCTGTTCTCAACTTCCTAATCATGCTGCTCTTTTTGTTCCTGGAATATGCATGGTTTGAACGTTTGTCCGTCTTCTACTTAACACTTTCGCTGATCATATTCTTTATCCTTGTCGGCATCAAGATTTTTGCCGGATGGGAAAAGATGCATGCTTTTGCCAATCGGTTATTTACAACAATCAGAACGTTTGTCATTCATAATAAAAAGCATACGGCGGCATTAGCGGGCCTTATTCTTGTCAGCATTGTCATCAGCTTGCCGGCTGTTGTGTATGTAGAGGGGGCTATGGATGCGGATGAGGCCGTGGAAGGGATTATGGGAATGCATATCTATCAGGGTATCGAGCGCCCAATCACCATCTACAAAATGCCGATTAACCTGACGCTCAAATCTCATCTTGCAGCATTATTTTTTAATTTTACAGACGTCTCAGCAAAAACCGCACGGGCAGTGGACATGCTTTTCTATCTTTGTACAATTGTATTGTTATATTTTTTATCGTTGAGGGTATTTGGCAAGTCGGCAGCAATCATTACCCTGATTCTTTTTGCGATGCCCAATTCATATTTTTATTATCTGGGGGTTCTAAGAACCGGTGAATATATTGAAGTGCTTTTTTTTGGCACGGCACTGCTTTT
>CAZSON010000218.1:0-4923 GCA_964608375.1 uncultured Desulfobacter sp.
TTCCACCGTCGCCAGCACAGGGGAGGATCCGGCAAGGAGATTTCCGCAACGCATGTTTCCTTCATGGTCCATAATTTGAGCATGAAGATGCATAACGACCTGCCCATCCGTGTCTGTTCCGCAAAGACCATAGGCCGTACCAAGCTCAACCGGTCCCTTCATTTCGTAAAAAACGGCGACATCCATCGGATTATCGCCAAATTCCATGGAACCTGCCCATACGACCTTGGCTGAACGCAGCGAACCGATGGCGGTCACACAGCAGGAGTTGATCTTATTTTCCTTTACAAGCGAAACGATTCCCTCTACCACGTCCTGACCGGGCAGAAGTCTCGCCACAACCAGTCGACCTGGCTGTCCGATCGCTGAAATAATAGTATCTTTTGTCATAAAATCTCCCTATATAATATTTTCTTTATCCCTCAAATCTGCTAGCCTCCGGCAAGAAGCAAACCCCCATCTACCGACAAAACCTGGCCGGTGATATATTTGGCCCTGTCCGATGCGAGAAAAAGTGAGGCCTGGGCAACATCCCAGGGGTCGCCCATCTGCTTCATAGGGACGCGTTCGGCGCGGTCTTTACGCATTTTTTCAATGTCCCCATTGTAGAGCGGTAGAATTTCCTTGTAGATAACAGGTGAGTCAATCATTCCCGGCATGATGCAGTTGACCCGAATTCCTTTATCCGCCAATTCATATGCCAGACATCGTGTGAACGTGTTAACAGCGGCTTTGGAAATCGTGTAGATGAATAGCGCCGGGTATGCGTGTAGGACCGATCCTACCGAAGAGATATTGATAATCGCGCCGTTGCCCTGTTTGATCATCTGGGGCACCACCGCCCGGCAAGAATGAAACATGCTTTTCACATTCACATTCATCACTCGGTCCCAGTCTGCTTCATCCGCTTCTAAAATCCCTCCCGGTTTCTTTGCACCGATCCCCACATTGTTGTGTAAAATATCAATTCGCCCATAGTCTTTCAGACACTGATCCGCTATAGCACGACAATCTTTGGCCGAAGAGACATCCCCTCGAAAAACAGAGCAGCTCCCACCCTTTTTTTCGATCATCTGTTTGGTTTGTTTTGCCATTTCTTCGTTGACATCAACTGCGAGGATGGTTGCCCCATTCCCGGCATAGGTCATTGCCGCAGCCCTGCCGTTGCCGATCGGCGGCAGATCCGATGGTCCGGCGATAGCGCCCGATCCCATCACGATGGCAACCTTTCCTTTCAAAATATCTCCCATTGTTCAATTTCTCCTTTTTCCAGAGCCTTAGTAGTTATTTTATCAGAACATTGGGTAACCACATGACCATCCCCGGCCAGTAAGTAGAAATAAGCAGCACCAGAAGCAGCGCTACCAGAAACGGTGTCAGCTCACGGATCACATGTTCGACTTTTTCTTCGGCCATTGCGGAGGTCAAAAAGAGTAGTACACCGACCGGCGGGGTAACCAGGCCGATCATCAGGTTGATGACCACAACCACCCCAAAATGAATAAGATCGATACCTACCTGTTGGGCCAACGGAATGAATATGGGCACCATGATCACCATTGCTGTTACCGGATCAAGAACACAGCCCCAAATCAGAAAAAAAACATTGAGAATTCCGAGAATAATCCATTTGTTGGTAGAGATAGATAGAAAAAATCTGACCATTATCTCGCCGAGGCTCATGTTTGCCACTATCCATGCGAAAAGACCTGTGGTTGCAATAATGATCAGGATTGTTCCCGTATTGACCATTGTCTGTCCCAGAATACGGGGTAGATCTTTAATTTTGATTTCACGGTAAACGAAAATACCCAGAATCAATCCGTAGGAGACTGCGATGACACCCGCCTCGGTTGGTGTAACGATGCCGCTGGTGATGCCTCCCAGAATAATTACCGGCATCATCAAGGCGAAGGTTGCGTCCAGGCTGGATTTGAGAAATTCCTTGAAGTTTGCACGTTTGCGAGCCGGATAACCTCTCCGGTAGCTCATAATAAATGAGGCCCCGAGCAGGTAAAACCCCATCATCAGTCCGGGAATTGCGCCCGCCCAAAAGAGTTTTCCTATCGATTCCTGGGCCAACAGACCGTAAACGACCAGGGGGATGCTGGGGGGAATGATCGGTCCGATGGTGGAAGATGCTGCGGTCACCGCGGCGGAATAGGCGCCCGGATACCCCTCTTTTTTCATGGATGGAATGAGAACCGATCCGATGGCAGAGGTGTCTGCAACTGCTGATCCGGAAACGCCTGAAAAAATCATCGAAGCAACGATATTAACATGACTCAGACCTCCGCGGATGTGACCGATGAGCGCCCCTGAAAATCGAAGCAACCGGGTGGTAATCCCGCCGTAGTTCATCAAGTCACCGGCGAGAAAATAGAAGGGCAAAGCCAAAAAATCGTAACTGGAAAGACCCCTTACATATGATTGTGCCAGAATCATCATAGGGAGATCAAAAACAAAAACGGTCAGACCGCATGCAATCCCCATGGAAAGAAAAATGTTCATGCCCAGGCCCATAAGGGTAAACATCGGTACAAGCAAAACGGCCATCTGGAGAAATTCCATGGCCTACTTTCCTCCCCTGCCGAGAGAGAAAAACGTATTTGCATCCTGGACGATCAAACGCAGTAAGTAGTAAATCATCAGGGCACAGCCTGCCGGCACACTAGCGTACATGATGTTTATCGATACCTCCGGCAGACTCATGAGAGTTTGAACACCCATGCTATCCAAAACCGGCTTTGAGGCTATAATAATGATTGCAAGAAAAAGGATCCCTAGAAAATGTAGGCATAAACGCAAAATCAGGTTCATTTTGTTGCTTATTCTTTCCTCGAGGATCCTGACATTTAAGTGAATACCTTGCTTCAAAGCCAGACAGGCCGCGCCCCAGGTGGCCCAAATAAGAAGAATCACACTGATTTCTTCCGCCCATGTAAATGAAGCACTAAAGAGATATCGCGCCACCACCTGAAGGAGGCAGATAGCGACCAGTCCGGCCAGGGCGGCTGATAGGAGATAAAAGAGGAATGTGTCGATTATGCTATTGATCTTTGCCATTCTTTTCAGCCGCTGCTATTTAAGGGCTTTGACCTTATTGTAAAGCCCTTTTTCCCACATTTTCCCCTCAATTTTGACCACCGATTGCTCGGCTGCCTTCATCCACGGTTTGAGGTCAGGGTGAACTATATCAACACCCGCTTCAGTGAGTCCTTTTGTTGCATCGCTCATCTGCTTAGCTGTAAAATCGTTGATAAAAATTTCAGTTTCTTCTACCGATTTGAGCATTGAAGCCTGCACATCTGCAGGCAGAGAGGCCCATTTGTCGGCGTTCATCCAGATACCCATCCCCGATCGCATATAGTTTACGGCGATGAAGTATTTCTGAATTTCGTAATATTTGGCGGCGTATGTATTGGTCAAATCCTGATCCATTCCCATTACCATCCCAGATTTAAGGGCACTGTAGATCTCCTTGGCCGCCACCGGGGTCGGATTTGCCCCCCACGCCTTATATGCCGCCACAAAGGGAGGAACCGGCGGGACTCTCAGCTTCAATCCCTTAATATCATCCGGTACGGTAACCCTTTTGTTTGTGGTGGAAAACCCACGTGGGGTTCGATCTCCTGCATATCCAAGGTATTTAATATTGGCCGCCTTTTCCACTTTCGACATCATGGATTTAAACAGATCGGATTTTATAAAATTGTGAAAATGCTTCTGTGATTCAAAAACATAAGGGAAAAGCGTGATGATGAAATTTTTCGGTTTGGGTTCAGGCATAAAAGCAGCCCCGACATCCTGATCAAAAAGATCGATCGCGCCGACTTTCAACTGGCTCCAATGTTCCATCAGATTTCCAAACTGAGAATTTCCGAAAACCTTTACTTCAACCTTTCCATTGGTGTTGGCCGCTACTCGCTCGGCGAATTTATGGGCAGAAACGTCGTGGGTTGTCGGTCCGACCGGCGCAACATGGCCTAATTTGAGTGTAATGTCCGCTGCCAACAAGGCTCCGGGTATGAGCATAAGAGACAGTGTGAAGATGATGAATGATTTGATGATAGATTTTTTTTTCATGGCTGGCCTCCTTGAATCGGATTAGTGGTTAGAAGATAGTTCAAAACGGATGTTTTTCGCCTTGGTTTTAAACCAACTATCGTTTGCAGTAGATAAGGAAAGGTCTTCAACTTTAATCATCTAAGGATTTGAATGTCCCCATTCTTTTTCCGGGAATTAGGTGAACATTCATTGTTCTGGCAGGTTTTTTGCTTAAGCTGACCCCCTTGTGTGGAATATCACCATGCCAATACGCCGCATCTTCCTCTTGCAAAACATATTTTTTCGTTCCCAGTGTTAACTCTATTTTTCCCTCTAAAACGAACATAAATTCCTGCCCGTCATGGACGGCTAACTCAACTTCACTCTCATGATCTTTTCCTTTTAATGAGACAATGACCGGATCCATAAAAGCGGTATCCATTCGCTCTGCTAAAAATTCAATCCGGTCATACCCTTTTCCGGAAACAGCACTTCTGCGTTTCACTTTAAAAGAAACGGTGAATCGCGTTTCTTCTTCATCCCTAAAAAAATACCCGATATCCACCCTGAGAGAGTTGGCGATCAGTTCCAGAGTTGCAAGCGAGGGCCGCATAAACCCGTTCTCGATCCTGGAGATGAGAGTAGAAGAAAGATCGACAGCTTCCGCCAGATGTTTCTGACTCAGCCCTGCATCTTTGCGAAAGGCTTTCAGGTTATTGCCGATCCTTCGGGCGAGGTCGTCCCTTAGGGCTTTTCGTTTTTTTGTTTGCTGCATCATTCAAGAACCAAGAGATGAAAAACTTCTTATTTAGCAAATCGATTTATAAATAATAATTTTTCATTAATTCCTTGAAATAATGTTGTCAAGAAAAATAT
>CAZSON010000219.1:0-1203 GCA_964608375.1 uncultured Desulfobacter sp.
AAGATCTTTTTCAAGCTGTGGATCAATATCCGGTTTGACATAACTCGCAAGACGATTTTTCATGGCCATTGTTGCTTTTTCGTCGATCCGTTTCCCACCGTTTTCCTGCCATCCGGCGTATTCTCTGCGGTTGACCAAATTGGTGAGATAAAACCCGGTTTTGCACTGTTCAAAGGTTTGGGAATGTGTCAGGTATTCTCCACCAATGCCGACCGATTTAATCGTATCAAGATCGATGGTCTCGTCGGACACCTCCAATGGGTTTAATAATTCCAGTACCAAACCACAAAGCTCTTCGTCTATGATGAATTTCTCAAAACTCATGGCAATGTATGCCCCGAGGATTCCGGCCGCATGCAGGATAAAATTGCTTCCGCTGCATATCCCGCTATAAAGTCCCAATGCAGATTCAAATCCTGCCTGGGCGTCAGGAACATGGGCATCGGTCAGCGCGCCCCCACCGCGGGCGGGCAGATTGTAGAACCTGGCCATCTGAATGGTAGCCAGGGTAATTTTGGTGAGTTCGGGGGCTCCCATGGCAAGGGATCCCGTTCGCATATCCATAACAGAAGATGTACCCCCGACGATAACGGGTGCTCCGGGCCTAACAAGTTGGGCCAAGGTTAGGCCGGCCAATATTTCGGCATTTTGTTGAACAACCAGTCCGGGCAAACTCACCGGCCCGGAGAAGCCGGCCATGACCAATGCCCCGATGATAATCGCCTGATCGTACCGCACCAGTTCAATGAGGGCGCCGGTCATTTCCTTTGAGTACCGAAGCGGGGAATGGGGAGTAACCAGAGAAAGTGTGACCGGCGTTTCTCTGAGTTTCTGTCTGCCGCCACATACAAGACCCACCATATTGATGCAATCCCGGGCTGCGGTTCTAGAGATAGGGCTTCCTAAAAAAGGCTTATCGCAAAGCACGATGTTTGAGTAGAGCATATCCAAATGAGCGGTGTCGGACGGTAAATCAGAGGGTTCGATCATCATGAATCCGTTGACGTTGAGGACGGTTGAAGTCTGAATCAGCTTGCAAAAATTGTCGTAGTCAGCCTTCGTGGCTTCACGCTGAAGCCCATCGGATGTGACAAGAAACGGTGCGCCGTACCCGGGTGCAAGAGCGAAATTGTCTCCGCCGATGGAGACGGTTTTCTCGGGATTTCTCCCAAAAACGTTGAAAAATGAAGGGGCCGATTCAAT
>CAZSON010000219.1:1303-4912 GCA_964608375.1 uncultured Desulfobacter sp.
AGGAGTCGGAAATGAAAATTATGGTATGTTACAATGAATCCAAATCGGCCCAGGCTGCTTTGAAGCTGGCTCACACGCACGCAAAAGTTTGGAATGCTAAACTGGCGGTGATTAAGGCAATATCCAGAGAGCTTCCGTTAAAGCATTCCTATATTCAGGAAGCTGAACAAAATCTGAACAATGCGATAAAAAATCTTCTGGTTGGCGATGATGCTTCCTATGAAACGCTATTGCTGGTAAGTTCACCAACACCCGGAGAACAGTTGGTGCAATTTGCAGAAAAGAGAGGGTTCGATCAGATTTTTATCGGGGTAGAGAGAAAATCAAAAGTTGGAAAATTGTTGTTCGGCTCCACCGCTCAGTATGTCATCCTGAACGCACCATGCCCGGTGGTTACCGTTCAGGAAAAAGATGTTAAGTGAGTCAACAATGACTTCTATTGGGACCGATCGGTTTATTCCTCAATAAAAGTTGTCTTTACCTTTATTCCCTGAGCAGCTTTACGCGCCCGTTCCGCCAAAATTCCATCCAGCCAATCCGGATCCATTTCCGGCACCGAATCTAACAGCAATTCAGTATATTCGTGGTGAGGCGGGGTCAGAATTTCAGTTTTTCGACCCTGCTCAACAATACGGCCCCGAAGCATGACGACGATTTCGTCTGATATCGCTTTGACCGTTGCCAGATCATGGGTAATAAAAAGATAGGATACCTCCAGTTCATTCTGCAGCTTTTGAAGAAGTTTCAAGATTTCTTCTGCGACCAGCTGATCTAGTGCGGATGTGACCTCATCACAGATGATCAAATCCGGTTTGGCAGCCAGAGCCCGCGCGATGCAGATCCGCTGTTTTTCTCCGCCGGATAATTCTGTCGGGTAGCGATCCTTGTATTTTTCGCTCAGTTCGATCATATCGAGAAGCTCTAAAATACGAGCTTCTGCTTCTTTTCCGTGAATGCCATAGTAAAACTTCAAGGGACGTCCGATGATCTTGCTGATTCGCTGCCTGGGGTTGAGTGCGGTGTCCGGCATCTGATAGATCATTTGCATCTGTCTGAGGCTATCTCGTTTTCGGTGTTTTAAGGCACGTGGCAGTTTTTCTCCCTCGTAGATGATGGTTCCCTTGATCGGCGGCAGGAGACCGGTGATCACCCGGGCCAGCGTGCTTTTGCCGCTGCCGGATTCACCGACCAGCGCCACGGTTCGGCCACGCCTGATCTTCAAATCGATATCCTCGAGGACAATTTCCTTTCCGGTATAGCTGGCTGTGACGTCTTTGACTTCCAGAATTATATCATGTTCGGTTGCAGAAAGATCCTTCTCCTCTATTAATGTGCGAACTGATAATAAACGCCGGGTATATTCCTCCTTTGGCGCGGCCAGCATTTTGCGGGCATCATTTTCTTCAATCAAATCGCCGTACCTGAGCACCATGATGCGATCGGCGAGTTGTGCCACCACTGCCAGATCGTGCGTGATGTATATGGCCGCCGTATTGAATTGCCGGGTGATCCGTTTAATGGCGGCCAGAACCTCGATCTGCGTCGTGACGTCGAGTGCGGTGGTCGGCTCGTCAAAAATAATAATATCGGGCTGGCAAGCCATCGCCATCGCCACCATCGCCCGCTGCAGTTGACCGCCGGAGACCTGATGAGGATACCGGTAACCGATATGTTCGGGGTCCGGCAGCAGCAGGGCGCGGTAAATTTCTACCGCCTTATTTTTCGCTTCTCCGAAACTCATCAGGTGGTGCTGTACCGCTGATTCAGCATATTGTTTGATAAGTCGGTGGGCCGGGTTAAACGAGGCTGCCGCACTTTGGGCGACATAGGCGATCCGCACGCCCATGATTTTTCGTCTGACCTCGGGCGGCGCACCAAAAAGCTGTGTGCCGTCAAAGCGTATCGAGCCGGAGACAATCCGACACCCTTGGCGGGTATAACCCATTGCGGCGAGCCCGAGCGTCGACTTGCCGGCTCCTGATTCTCCAATAAAACCGAGCACTTCACCCTTGTCCAGAGTGACGTTGATGCCGTTGATAATCGGGAGCCATTTCTCGTCACTCTCCCCTTGAATATAGATGTCTTTCATTTCCAATAAATGGGTCATAATGAATCTGCTCTATATGTTGAGTTTTTAATCTTTCAATCCGCTGGCGATCTGCAGAAACCAGTCGACAATTAGATTAACCCCCACCGTCAGGAAGGCGATTGCCGCTGCCGGCCAAAGCGGGATAAAGATGCCGAAAGTGATCGCTCCGGCGTTTTCGCGGACCATACCGCCCCAATCCGCTGTGGGCGGCTGGATTCCAAGCCCCAAAAAGCTTAACGCTGCGATAAATAAAAATACAAAACAAAAACGCAGACCGAATTCTGCTACCAGCGGCGGCATCGCATTCGGCAGGATTTCCTGACGCATGAGCCACCAGATTCTTTCACCTCGAAGCCGGGCCGCTTCGACATACTCCATGACCGCTATATCCATCGCGACCGCTCGGGACAGCCGGAAAACTCGTGTGGAATCGAGCAGTGCGATTACCAGGATTAAAGCGGTGACGGAGGTTCCCACGATTGAAAGCGCCATTAAAGCAAAAATCAGCGTTGGAAAAGCCATCATGATATCGATTATGCGGCTCAAGGTCAGGTCGGTCCAACCGCCGAGTGTGGCGGCGAAAAATCCCAATACAATGCCGACGATAAATGAAAGCATGGTGGTCACAAAGGCGATCGCTATCGTATTGCGGGCGCCATACACCATCCGTGTAAACAGATCTCTCCCCAGATGATCGGTGCCGAGGAGGTGATCGCTGCTCATCGGCATCCAGACATCGCCTACAATTTCCGTTTCAGTGTATGGACTGATTACCGGCGCCAGTAAGGCGGCAGCCACATTGATCAGTATCATGGCCAGACCGATGCGAGCACTCCAGGGGGATTGTCTTAACAGTTTTAAAAATGCCATTCGATGCTCTCCTTATCTAGGATTTCGCAGGCGCGGGTTGCTGAGAATCGATAGCACATCCGCCAGCAAATTGAGTCCGACATAAGTGGCTGCAAAGACAAGTCCGCTGGCCTGGACAACCGGAATATCGCGTTTTGATACCGAATCAACCAGCAATTGCCCCAGGCCCGGGTAGACAAATACCACCTCAACGATCACCACGCCGACGATCAGATATGCCAGGTTGATGGCCACCACATTGATCACCGGCGAAAGGGCATTTGGAAAAGCATGAAGCACAATGACCCGCAACCGCTTAATCCCTTTTAACCTGGCCATCTCAATGAACGGACTGGCCAGGATGTTGATGATTGCGGCGCGTGTCTGGCGCATCATATGGGCTACGACCACCAAGGTCAGGGTCAAACAGGGGAGGACGATGGCATCCAGTTTTTCCCATAAGCTCATTTGGTCATTGATATTGGAAATACTCGGAAATATCACCACCTGTACTGACAGCAAAGCAATCAGAATATACGCCACAAAAAATTCAGGGAAGGAAATTGTGCTCAGCGTAACCATGGAAATGATTTTATCGAACAGACTGTTTCGATAAAGCGCCGCCAATATCCCAAGGATAAGCGCCACCGGCACAGCGACTACGGCTGCTG
>CAZSON010000220.1:0-4874 GCA_964608375.1 uncultured Desulfobacter sp.
GAATTTCAGACAGGCCAGCATATCCAGGTCAGGATCCGAAAAGAGCACCTTATCGATGTTTTCGGCAATCTCCTCTGCAGTTGGAACGCCCTCTTTCTTTATATAACCGTCGGCCATCTTCATTTTGAACTCGGTAACTTTTGCACCGATTGTGCCGCCGTGGGCGAGAAGAACCCTTCCGTTTAGCCCCTTGGCCAGATCTGAAGCGAGAAAAACGACCAGCGCAGCCAGGGTTGCAGGATCGAGCATCTCTTCGGTGATCCCCTTGAGCGCCGGTAGGTCAGCCGTCATTCGGGTATATGCATTGGGACAAATGGCGTGGACTCGGATGCCATAGCGTCCCAGTTCAAGAGCCGCGGTTTTAGTGAATCCGTAAACACCCGCTTTGGCAAAACTATAATTGGACTGCCCGAAGTTTCCGACGAGACCTGTCAGGGATGTCGTGTTCATGATCACACCCCCGTCACCCTGGGTCTTCATGACGCGACCTGCCGCGCGGGTGCAAAAGAAAGTCCCTCTGGCGTGAACCTTTTGCACCAGGTCCCAATCATCCTCCGCCATATTCAACAGGGTTTTATCACGAAGAATTCCAGCGTTATGGACCATGATGTCCAGGCGCCCGAATCTGTTCAGCGCGGTCCAGACCATGCGGTCAACGCCTTCCAAAGTCCCCACGTCAGAATTGTCGGCCACTGCACGACCGCCCGCTGCCTTAATCTCACCGACCACTGCATCGGCCACCAATTCCTGCGCTCCGGTCCCGTCCCGATCGCCGCCCAAATCATTCACCACGATTTTTGCGCCCGCTCTGGCCATCGCCATCGCTTCAGCTCTTCCGACGCCTCGACCCGCACCTGTGACGATAGCCACCTTTCCTTCCAAAAGCCCCATCTGATCATCTCCTTCGTTTAATCATTGAAAGGTCACTACGCTGAAAATATGTTCACTTCGTTCTCTGTTTTTCTGAATACCATTTTTTTCTCTTCAAGGTATCGCAAATGGGCAATGGCCTCGCCGGTGGCAAACCATTTTTGTGATACCGGGAATTCTGCCCAGGAATCATATTTGATATCCCACGTCATTCCCGATGCAACCTGAAAGGGTGTCTCTGAGCGCTTGCTTAAAATGAAGAGAACTTCATCAAGCCGCTTTTGGTGGTGCTCCCTCAGTTCGTTGATCCTTCCTTTATAATTTTTAAAAAGACGTCTGTGTCCCGGCAAAACCAGATCAACCTCCAATTCATAGACCTTGTCCAGACTGGATAGGTACCGATCTAATGGATTCTCCTCATCAGACCAACATTGAATATTTGGTGTGATATCGTTCAGTATATGGTCCCCGCTGATGAGTATTTTTTTCGTCGGTTCGTACAGGCAGGTGTGGCCTTTTGTGTGACCGGGGGTCTCGATGCATTTAAAGTGATAATCACCGATATGGATCGTCTCGCCATCTTCTAAAATATACGGCTCCGGCATCCACTCCGCGCTGAATTTAAATCCAGGGTGGTTATCAAGTGCAGCCCGGAGTTCATCCTCCGGAAAGCCACTTTTTTGGGCATATTCAACTATCCAGTCCCAGCCTGTCCAGGTCTCGACGACTTCTGCATCCGGCCGGTTAAAATACATTTTATTGCCGTTTGTGGCCAGCCGTGAAACTAGGCCCAGGTGATCCGCATGCAAATGGGTGATAAAAAAGTCAGTTTTTTTCAAATCAATACCCAGCTCTTCCAAATTCTTTTGCATGGCCTCTTGGCATTCGTCTCGATTGAGCCCGGTATCAATGATTAAATTTCTATCCACATCCCTTATCACATACGAGTTGAGGGATTTTAACGGGCTGTCCGGGAGCGGAATTTTAATTCGAAATAGATTAGGCAAAACCTCTTCTGTCATGGAATAACTCCTTTCATTAATGTCATAGGATTTTTGATTTGACCCTAGCGGGTAGATATCTTGGGTTTAAAAACCACGGCCGGTTTGGTTCTTTCAGCATACCTGAATCCTTCGACCGCTTTGATGTCGCCATATTTCTTTTCCAAATCAACCAACGGTCCGGCGTCCAGCGCCCTGACCGGACATGCTTCGATGCAGGTTGGTAGTTTGCCTTGAATAAATCGGTCCAAACAAAAGTTACACTTTCGCATTTTAGCCCCTTTTTCCGGGCCGAATTGAGGGGCATCATAGGGACATGCCTTAAGGCATTTTTCGTTGCATTCGGTATTGCCCAGGCAGGTTTCACTATCCACGAGTACAATACCGTCATCCTTTCTTTTGGTAATCGCATCGACCGGGCATGCCGGGATGCAGACCGGGTCCAAGCAGTGCCAGCAAGGGGCAACCCTGTAACTGACAAACACGGAAGGGAATTTACCTTTTTCCGTGTATAGGACCCGCATCCAATTTTCCGGCCCGGCCGGAATGTCATGCCAATCCTTGCAGGCGACGCGGCAGGCGCTGCATCCTGTGCATCGGGTCTGGTCGAAGAAAAAACCGATCTGCATGATATATCCTCCTTTAAGCCCGCTGAACCTGGACGAGACTTGAATTCATCACAGATGCTCCACCATCGGAATACGCATCGTTGGTCAATGTGTTGGCACAGGCGCCCCTGTCGATGCCATTTTCGTCCGGCGCATACCAGGCGCCCTCAAAGATGCAGATAACCCCGGGGATGATCCGTTCGGTCACCCACGCTGGGATCGCCACTTTGCCGCGGTCATTGAAGACATATATTTCGTCTCCATCCCCGACACCGCGCGGGTCAGCATCAACCGGGTTGATCCAGGCCCGGTGGGGTTCAACCTCCCTGAGCCATTCCACTTTGTACAATTCGGAATGTACCCTGTTTCTGGCGTGGGGCGTCAAAAGCTGGAGTGGATATTTCTCGAACAATGGATCGTTTCGGTCCTCGGGTGTACTCATGTATTTGGGAATGGGGGGACAAAGGGGATTGTTGAGATCCGCCACCCGTTGGGAGTAAATTTCAATTTTGCCCGAAGGCGTATCAAAGGGATGATTTTCAAGGTTTTCGATCTGCTCTTCAAATGCCACAATCGGTTTGGCCAGCTTAATCCGATGAATTCCGTCTTTTTTGAATTCCTCGTACCCTTTTATATGTTTTTGGTACTCCGGATTCAACTCCACCAGCATCTTCAGCCATTCATCCTCCGAGTGGGGATTGAAGTCTTTTATGCCCAAACGCTCGGCCAGTTCACTGGCGATATCTAAATCAGATTTGCATTCGCCAAGAGGTTCCAGGGCCCGATTGACAAAGGTGAAATAGGGACCCGAGGGCCACGGCATTGTCAAATCGTTTCTTTCCGCGGTGCTGGTCACCGGCAAAACCAGGTCGGCATATCGGGCCTGGGCGGTCATAAACAGTTCGTTTACACAAAAAAACTCGAGCTTTTGAAGCGCTTTTGCAGCTTTGTTGCTGTTTCCGGTCTGATTCAGGTAATTGTTGCACATCGACCAGGCCATCTTGATATCTGAGGGATAACCGCCTGCTTTCCCCTGCAAAATGGCGTCGAATATTTTATTGACGTGGATTCGCTTGATAACACGAAGTCTGATGTCAAGCGTTCCCTTTACCCGGGGGCCGTCCAGCTCAAATGGATTTTTCCCCGGCGGAATTGAAGACATCCGGAACATGTGCCCCACCGGAATCCCCATGAGGCCACCCCCGGCGCTGCCGCCCGGCCTGCCTACGTTTCCGGTCATTGCGCACAATGTGGCTGCACACCGGTTATACTGCTCGCCCATGGCGCTTCGGGCCGGACCCTGACAATCCATTAGGGCGGTCGGTACGGTCGCGGCATACTCACGGGCCAGAGCCACGATGGTCGCCGAATCTAGACCTGAGATCTCCGCCGCCCAGGACGGAGTTTTATCCACCCCGTCCTCCTGACCGATCACATAGGCTTTGAACTTTTCAAACCCCACCGTAAATCGGTCAAGAAAGGCCTGGTCGTGAAGGTTTTCTTTAATCATGACATTGGCCATCGCCACCATAACCGCCGTGTCTGTCCCCGGGCGAACAGGAATCCATTTATCGGCCACTGTTGCAGCCGTATCATGGTATCGCGGATCGATCGCTATAATCTTGGCTCCATTTTCTTTGGCTTTTATCAAATGGTACATCGTGTTTGTGCCGGAGATCATCCGGGCCGGATCCCACCCCCACAAAATGATCATTTTGGAGTTAAGCAGGTCTTCCCGGCTGTTGCCGACCATTACCGAACCGTATTGGGTTAAAGAGGCCCAGACAGCTCCTTCAGAAGAAAGATTCCCGTAGTGAGTCACAAACCCGCCAAATTGGGCCAACAATCGGGCTGCGGCATTTCCGCCGTTATGAAGGCTGCCCAAATAGCCGCCACCGGTGGCAAGGAAGATCCCGTCGTTTCCATAAGTCTCTTTCACCCGGGTGAGCTCGCCGGCCAGGATATCAAACGCTTCATCCCAGGAAATCCGTTCAAATTCCCCTGCGCCCTTTGGGCCGGTCCTTTTTTGAGGATAGAGGAGCCGTTCCGGGTGATGGACCATCTGCCGATAGGCCCGGCACCTCAGGCAGGTTCTGAGTTGATCCGGTCCCTCGGCATCGTCCCCTTCGACACGGATGATACGGTTGTTTTTGACATGCAGCCTTAGCGGGCATCTTCCCCCGCAATCAAAAGTGGAGGTGGCCCGGACAATTTTTACATCGCCATCGGCAGGATTTTCACTTTGTAAATTCATTTTCTCCTCCCCAACCGGGAATAATATTGTTCCGGCTCACGGGTTCCCGGCCAGCTTTAATATTTGAGCGCGCTTCTATCCCCGCTTCTGCGCCTCTGATTTAAATAATTTCCCTTGAAGTGTCAAGTTTTTAAACGGATC
>CAZSON010000221.1:0-4860 GCA_964608375.1 uncultured Desulfobacter sp.
ATTACTCAAGTTTCACACCAGAGAAGCTCTTGCGGGCTTTTTTATACGATGAGGTAACATATGACTACGATTGAACACCTCAATTCGGAAGGATCCAAAGACAAAGATGCGGAAAAGCGGTTTATTGTAACGTGTACTTCGGGGTTTGAAAAAATTGCAAATGCGCGTTCTGCGCTGATGTTCGCTTCGTTAGCGGCGGCGGCTGATTTCAAGACCATCTTATTTTGTATCCAAAGCGCCGTTGATGTAATGGTTAAAGGTGCGATTGAAAAAAATGAGACCCCGGTGCCCGGCGTTCCTACGCTTGCCCAGAGACTGACAGAGGCACTGGAGATGGGCGTTGAAATTCAGTGTTGCACCCAGACGATGAACAATAAAAAAATAACCGAAGATGACCTCGTCCCCGGGACAAAGCCGGCAGGGGCCATGAACCTAATTGATCTAGCCGCCAATGCGGACGGTACGATCTGTTTTTAAATTCTTGCAACAGACCTTAAACTTACCTTCCACCTTAACATCTTTAACTTCGTCATCCAAAGGCTACGCCTTCTGAAGGCCCGATGGTTCGTTCAGTAATTTTTTAATGCAGGCTTTGAGATCAGCAAGCTTTACCGGTTTTGCAAAAAAATCATCCGCACTTTTCCGAAAAGCTTCAACCGCAGCGTCCAAACTCGCATAAGCAGTGATCATTATCACTTTGATTCCCGGTGACTCCTTTTTTATTGTTTTCAGGACCTCCATCCCGTCAATATTTCGCATTTTTAAATCGGTAATAACAACATCAAAGTTTTTTTCTTTTAATCTGGCAAGCGCTGGCTTTGCATCCAAGAAAGTTTCCACCAAATAATCGTCCTTCCCAAAGGATGCTTTTATCATCTTGCCGACAATCTCTTCGTCATCAATTACCATGATTCTGTGTCCGTTCATCTGTGTCCTCCTTTGCCATATAAGCTGGTAATTTTATAAAAAAAGTGGTTCCAACTCCCACTTTACTTTCGACACTTATTCTCCCATTATGTTTTTTTATAATACCATAACTGATCGAAAGACCAAGCCCTGTACCTCTTGTATGCTTAGTACTGAAAAAAGGATCAAAGATATGAGCTAAAAACTCAGGTGCAATCCCTTTACCGTTATCAGTGATTTCAATTACAATGGTATTTTTAATTTTTTGAAAATTTGTTCTAATGAAGAGCATGCCCCCTGAAGACATTGCATGCACGGCATTGGTTAATAAATTCACCAGCACTTCCAAAATCTTATCTACATCAATGAAAACAGAGGGAAGTTTTTTTTCAAGATCTAAATTATGTTCGATACCGGAAACATGAAGCATGTTTTGAACCAGCTTAATAGATTTTCTGATGACACTATTGATATCGGCAATTTTGAAGTTTGTTTGCTTAGCGCGCGAAAAATCCAAAAGATTTTGGACAATTTTCTTAATCCGCTCACTTTCCTCCAGCACTGTTTTCATATAATCAAGCCGATCTTCCCTGGGAAGCTGTTCATAAAGTTCCAAATATGTCTGCGCAACCATCGATATGTTGTTAAGTGGATTTCCAAGCTCGTGTGCGACCCCGGCTGTGAGAATACCCAAAGAGACAAGTTTTTTTGATTGTATAAGCTGATCAAGTCCAGTTTCAAGCTCCTCGCACATTGAATTGATCGCTGCCATACAGGAACCCAGTTCATTTTTCGGTATCTTGCCTTCAATCTTTAAGAACTTCCCTTCTGAGATGGAATTGGCTGTTTTCTCGATTTGTCGAATGGATTTAAACATTTTCGAAAAAAACAGATAAGTACTGAGAATGGCCAAAAGAATAACAGCGCTTACAAAATAAAATAGCTTTTTTCTTGAATCTAAGATAATTTCATTAACCTTTTTCCTCTCAAGGCGTATTATATTTTCGGAAAACAACCTTAATTCTCTGCCGGTTTTTCTTATGCTTTTTTTCATCTGAGCGGTATTTTGATCGATTTTTCCTATTTTTCCAATTTCTTGCTTATATTTTTTAAGGATTAATTTGAGTTTTTTAAAGTTATTGCTGCCGACCGCCAGGACTATTCTTGTGCTCATAAGATCAACGGCATGAAAAGCTTGCTTGAGTTGTTTTTTAAGTTCTGAAAGAGCTGAGTTATCCCTATATAGAAAATAGTTTTTTTCCAATATTCTCATTTTAAGAAAAGACGCATCGAGACTATCTGCTATTTCAACAAAGTAGAGTTTCGCAAGGACAAGTTCAAATTTCTGATAAGAAACAACAGTTACCAGGGCGATTAAAATAATGCTGAGGGAATTTCCGAGGACAATTTTATGTACCAACTTCATGATAATTCCAATTTCCTCGATCGGACTTACTAAAGAGGTATGACATTTACGCGCACATCTTCGATGCCGGGTCTTTCCATGAGGATTGATCGGATGTCATCTGTTAAAGCTCCTTCCTGCTGCAAACTCCGCTTAATGTGGACAACAACCGTATGATTCTCAACCGAAACCTCGATATCAGAATAAAAGTTCATCAAATCGGACTTTACCTTCGCCGCTAGACTTTCATTAATCAGGATTTTTCGAGACTCAGCCGTAGTTTGAAAAGAAGGAAGCTTTTGAGTGCTCAGAATCTTATCCACAGCATCATCGACAGTGAGCCTGCCGATAACCAGGCCAAGATCGTACATACTGACATCCCAAGGGTCCTTGCCATGAAAATAAAGTGCCCATTTTTTTCTTTCTCTATCAAACTTCTCTATGCTTTTACGCGCTTCCGCTTTTCGGATTTTTTCTCTTTTCATTATTAGCTTCAGGCGCTCCTCGGGAGTCGCAGAAACCATAACTCTCAGAATATTGGGGATGCCTTCCAGCAAAAAATGGCCCGCGAGTGCATGGTAAACCACATTGTCTTTTGCCGCATATTCCAAGAGAGCCGAGCGTATGTAAGCCACGTATTTCTTTTTTCCATAGCTGAATCGATCCAGCAGTGAAGGCGCGTTTTCAACAGCCTGGCGCAGCCAACTTTCAGGGATGTCAAACTGTTGTGAAGCAAGACTGATAACTTCTTCAGAGATACATTTATAGTTTAGATCGCTCGCCACCCTTTCCGCGATCTTTTTGCCATAACTATAAGACGCCCTTGAGATTGCGATGATCGACATACCGCCCTCCCCTCTTTAAATACCAAAAAATGAACGCTGCAAAAAATCTTCCAAATTTGAGGGCATACACATTTTCTCTATTACATCGGAGCTAAGCCCAGCACCCCTACCATAACGATTATCCCGCATATCAATGCTAACGACCCATATAACTTATCCCCTTCCTTAAAAAGAACCAATGCGGCAAAAAAAAGCGCCGGAACAACTGAAAAAACAGCCAGAGAAATCCCGAAGGCGGTCAAACCATCGCCGGTTGATAGATGGGAAAGGTACCAATGGTTCATCGGTAGTGACCCGGTTACACCTTTCCAAATCTGCAAAGGGGACTCGCCGACCCACATTGAAGACAACCAATAAGAGACCGGCACAAAATTGTCCCCCATAAAGGCCAACACAGAGCCGATAATAACTATAAGGGAACCCCCTAAAACACCCCAGTAAATAATTCCTCCATAGATTAAACCCGCAAGTGGCGGTTTCGGTTTGTCTTCCTTCACAGCTTTTTCCTATAAAATCGGTATATTTATTCCTAATGCCCCTTCCAGACCTCGGGCGATCAGCTTAACTGATGAAACAAGCAGAATAAGGATTAATATTTTCCTCACAAAACTGGCTCTGATTCTGATTAAAAGCTGCGCCCCTAAAATTCCGCCGACAACATGCCCCAGCATCCATGGCGCAGCAAGAATTGCAATCAGTGCACCATAGGTTATATATGCCCAGATGGCGGTAGCGTCACTTATGGCCAGCAAGACACCGCTGCTGGCAGCAGCAATTTTTAGCGGCGCCAACATGATCAGGTTAAGCGTTGCTGTGAGAAATGCCCCGCCACCCATGCCGAAAAAGCCCCCAATAAAACCAAGAAGGATAAAAATAAATCCGCCCAGCAAGGCTCTTACCAGTTGGTAATTAACCACTTTTCCCAGTGACTCTTCCCAATAAGAGCCGTTTAACCCCAGCTTAATAGAAAGTGCATCTATTCGCTGTGGCTCTGGATACTCTGTTTTGCCGCCGCCGGTGAATAAAAAATAGGCGATAACCAGCATAAGAATCCCAAGTGACAGACGGACAAGCCCATCGCCCGTTGCCCCCATAGCGTCATGTAAGTATATGGCGGCAATGCTTCCCCCAAGAGCGCCAATAGTGATGGGAACGCCACAGTAAAAAGTAATTTTTAGGCTGGCCAAATTGGTCTTCATAAAAGGTCCCGAGGAAATCAAGCCGCCGAACATGGCTACCACCAGCCCGGTCGCTCTTATTACCAGACTGTCCATGGATGTAAACCCCAACATAATAGGCGTAAATATAACCCCGCCTCCTATGCCGGCAATAACCGCGATAATCGCAATGGCGGTACTGATTAAAAAGGACCCCACTATTATAAGCCACATAGAAGACGGACTGAGCACCTGGGTACCTTGCACCTTTGAAAATGCCGCCATCGCAAAATAGCCGCCTATAATCAGCATAACAAGTATGCTCAGCTCTGGTACATTTGCGACAGAATACCATAACCCCCGCTTGCGTTTACTGTCGCTCTTTTTCATGTCATATCTCCTGTCTTCGCACCTATCCGGCAATCATCTGACCAGTGCTCTACATCACAATCTCGCAGTTGACAACAAATATATTTTTCCATCTAACTGTCAATTATTATCGGTCAGTCATTGACCAAGTTAAACCAGAGTTGACCAAAAGGGATTT
>CAZSON010000222.1:0-4713 GCA_964608375.1 uncultured Desulfobacter sp.
TATCAAAACGCCCCAAAATGGTCATTTAGAGAGCAATATGGACTTTTTACGAGTTCATTATATATCGAAATACAAAAAAAACTCGTGGGGATGCGGACGAATATTGATCTCGTTCACCTCATTGCAGGTTTTGTATTCAATCCACATATCAATTGCATCCCGGGTAAACACATCTCCTTTCATTAAAAATTCACAATCCTCTTTTAATGCATCCAGGGCCTCAGCCAAAGATCCGGGTGCAGATGGAATTTCGGCCAGCTCTTCCGGCGGCAGGCCGTAAATATCCTTGTCGAGCGGTTCACCGGGATCTATTTTATTTTCAATGCCGTCTAGGATCGCCATGAGGATGGCTGAAAAGGCCAAATATCCGTTGCACGACGGATCCGGTGTTCTGAACTCAATTCTTTTTGCTTTGGGCGAGGCGGAATACATGGGGATGCGGACCGCGGCGCTCCGATTGCGGCTGGAATAAGCAAGGTTCACCGGTGCTTCATAGCCTGGAACGAGTCTTTTGTAAGAGTTTGTAGTTGGGTTGGTAAAGGCACACAGCGCTCTGCAGTGTTTGAGTATTCCGCCGATACCGTAAAGCGTTTCCTGGGAAACCCCGGCATAGTTTTCGCCTGCAAAGAGGGGCTGCTCTTTTTCCCAAAGACTGACATGAGTGTGCATCCCGGTTCCGTTATCCCCAAAAATCGGCTTCGGCATGAACGTTACGGTATGATTGTGTCGACAAGCAACATTCTTAAGTACATACTTGAACCACATCAGCTGATCGCCCATTTGGAGCAACGGTTTAAAACGCATATCGATCTCTCCCTGGCCAGCGGTTGCCACTTCATGATGCTGAGCTTCAATTGCAATACCCAAAGATTCAAGCGTTAGCAACATTTCGGTTCGGATATCTTGAAATTTATCCATAGGTGGAACCGGAAAATATCCCTCCTTGTGTCGTGGCTTGTAACCAAGATTCGTCCCCTCGTCTCTGCCACTGTTCCAAATTCCTTCTATGGAATCGATTTCATAGAATGCGCGGTGCTTTGATGATTCAAACCGGATGTCATCAAAAATAAAAAACTCTGCTTCAGGGCCAAAATAAGCGGTATCAGCGATTCCGGTGCCTTTTAAATATGCTTCTGCTTTTTTTGCAATATTACGTGGGTCACGGGTATATGCCTCCCGGGTCATCGGATCAACAATATCTACTATCAGTACCAATGTTGGGTTTTTATAAAAGGGATCCATTTTGGCTGTCGCTGCGTCTGGTATAACAAGCATGTCACTTGCGTGGATCGGCTGCCAGCCTCGAATACTTGATCCGTCAAAACCGAATCCATCCTCAAAGCTTGACTCTTTAAGCTCTCCGATCGGAACCGTAAAATGCTGCCATACGCCTGGAAAATCAAGAAACCGTAAATCAACCACTTTTGCGGCGTTTTTCTTCGCCAATTCCAATACTTCTTTTGGTGTCATGTTTAAGTCCTCCTAATAAATAGATGTAATTTCATTTGAATTATTTAAAGTTTAAAGCCTTTTTATCCAAGCTAGATGGCATCACTGCCTGTTTCTCCGGTTCGAACCCTTATCGCCTCTTCAACGGGTAAAACAAAAATTTTTCCATCACCAATTTTACCCGTGTTCGCTGCCTTTCGTATGGTATCTGCCACTTCGGCTGTCCGATCGGATTCAACCACGATTTCAATTTTAACTTTGGGAATGAAATCGACTACATATTCAGCACCACGATAGATCTCTTTGTGCCCTTTTTGCCTTCCGTAACCTTTCACCTCCGTTATGGTCATGCCCTGAATACCGATTTCATTCAATGCCTCCTTAACATCGTCAAGTTTGAACGGTTTGATAATTGCCTTGATTTGTTTCATAAAAAGCCCTCCGTTGATAAAATCTGTTTTTGAGTATTACCTCAAGTTTCGCGTTCCTAAACCACCATGTCTTCTCCTTTGGCATGGGGTGAATAAAATTTTCATTGGGCAACTGCGTCAAAAATCCGGCAATACTGCGTGAATAGCCTCCATAATTTTGTTTTCCTGTTCCGGAGAATCAACCGGTTGTCCATCAAAATCTCTCACATAAAAAACATCCACGACCTGGTCAACATTCGTGGCAATTTTTGCGACCCAGATATCTAGCCTGCACCTGAATATTGCGTCCGCAATGCAAAAAAGAAGTCCCGGGAAGTCGTAAGTAAACACTTCAATAATGGTAAAAAAACTGGAACTCGTGTTGTCCACAACTACCTTATTGGGTTTTGTCGGGGTTCGAGGGATAGTGGATCGAAAAGAACTCATTCTTTCCCCGACGGCCGATGCAAGGTCTATCCTCCCTGAAATGGCAGCGCTTAAACTGTTTTCAGCCCGAACCCATTTCTCGGTTTCAAAAATCTCATCCAGCGGTGCTTTCACCTCAAAAATATCCAGCGCAATATGGTTGCGCCAGGTATAAACCCGGGTGCTGAGAATATCAAAGTTGTTTAGGGTAAAGTTGCCGGCAATTTTTGAAAAGAGGCCAAGACGATCTTTGGCGCAGATGCTAACCCTTCTCGTGTTGGCATCGGAAGTTTTGGTTATGTTCCAGACAAAATCGGCTCCGTCAAGACTTTTGTATAGCTGGATATGTTCAATTATTTCGTTTGCCGGTGTGTATAGCAAGTACCGCGGGGACATGGCATTTAAGAGCGCTTTAGATTCTTCGCTAATCTTTAACTGCTTTGTGGAACGAAGAATTTTTTTCTTTTTCTTTTCAACCTGCTCCACCGCCTCGTGGGATGCCAGTTCACCTTTTTCTAGAATTCGCATCACTTTTAGGAAAAGATCACTTAAGAGAACCGACGACCAATCGGTCCACGCTTTGGGGCCTGTTGAAATCGCATCGGCAACCGTTAATAGGTATAGCATTTTTAAACGGTTGACGTCTTGTGCTTTTCTTGCGCATAAAAGCGCTGTTTCCTCATCGTCTATATCTCTTCGCGTCGCGATGTTCATCAGCAGGAGGTGCTCCTGAATTAAAAAAGATATGATGTCGACCTCATTTGGTTGAAACCCTCTTTTTGCAAACAAAACCCGGGCAATTTTAGCGCCTTTTAATGAATGATTTTTACCCGGTTGACCTTTGCCGATGTCATGAAGAAGTGTTGCCCAAAGCAACAATTTATGGTCTTTCAACTCCTTATAAATAGCTCTGCACAAGGGGGGGATATCTTTGTCACCGGAGCTACCGAATCTCTTCAGGGTCTGAACCGTCCGGAGTAAATGCCTATCCACAGGGTATACGTGATATTCATCATATTGAATCCTGTTGGCGATCTCTTTAAATTCAGGTATGAATTCTCCGAGGAGTTCGGTGCTCAGCATTTCACTCAGAACGTTGAAAGTTGGTGTCGGTGTAATCAAAATACGTTCAAAGGATCTTATGGCAGCGCTTGAATTCCTAAATTCATCATCAACGAGATACAAATATTTTTTTACCCATCTTCTAGCTTCAATGCTTAAAGGCAACTTCAGTCGTGCACTTTCTTCAAAAATATGTATCAAAAGATCGGGGGTTTGTCGGACAGCATCAGGAGAGGAAAAGTGCAGCGTCTCCCCCCTCACCTCCAGACCGTCAAAACGGGTCGTTGGAACTCGCTTTCCTATCCGTCTTCCCTTTTTTGCATATCCCATCTCATAAAGGAATATTAGAAGTTGTTGCTTTACAAATTCCATTTTGCCGTGCAGCTCTCCCAAAAACCTTTCAACAGGTTGTTGACCGTTTTCTTTTTTATATTTCAATCTGTTTGCCAACTTGATCTGGTCTTCAAAGCGAAGTTGATCACATTTTCTACCGATCAAAGCATGCAGGCGGTTTCTCACATTCCAAATAAACGTAAGTGCATCTGTTAGGGTCTGGTACTCATCACGTGATAGAAAACCATCATACTCAAAATTATTTAACTGCTTCAGGCCAAATTTTATATGAGCGATCCACAGCATCGTATGGTAATCCCTTAAGCCGCCCTGGCCTTCCTTCAGATTCGGTTCAAGAAGGTAGGTTGAATCGCCGAAACAGAGATGGCGTTCCCTGTTTATTTCAAGCAGCCATTTAATTATCCGATGCGATCGTCCGGCTATGATTTTTTCCCTCATATCTTCCATCAGCTCGGTGTATAGGAGGGACCGGCCGCAAACAAAGCGGGCATCAAGCAAAGGCGTCAGCACATCGAAATCTTTTTCAGCAAGGCTCAGACATTCGTTCATGGACCGCATCGCATATCCAACCTCCAGATTGAGGTCCCACATCGGATAAACAATCTCTCGAATCAGTTCTTCCGCTTTACTCGGAATATTCTTTTGAAACAGAAAAAGAAGGTCGACATCAGAATGAATACACTGTTCTTCTCTTCCGTATCCGCCGAGGGCGATGATGGCGTAAGGATTCTTAACAATGTCTATACGAGGACCGACTTTGCTTGTTTCAAAGCTACTACGAAAGTACTCATCGAAAACCCGGGTATGCTCGAGCAGAAAGGCATGCGTTTTGCCTTCTAAAAATGTGTGAATCAGTTCCCTCCTTTTTTTCTTTAGTCTCCTCATTTTATTTTCATCGCTCTTTTGAGTACGCTCTTTTGAGAAAATGGCAATTTTTTTTGGAAATATTCACAGCAAAAGATGTGCCAGTAGTAAATTATCTAATTATTCAAATAGGTTAAATTAATAATGT
>CAZSON010000223.1:0-4692 GCA_964608375.1 uncultured Desulfobacter sp.
AAAACATAAGTTCTATTATTCATCAATAATCGCCACCGGTCGGGTCCATCCCGCGCTGGCACCTTTAATTTTGATCGGAAAACAGCTCACTTTGAATCCATGCGGCTTACCAACAGCCTCAAGATTGGCCAGTTTTTCCATGTGGCAATAGGTTTTTTCAATGCCGGCAAAATGGGCTTCCCATATCACTTTCGGATCACCGGTTTCCTGAAATTCCCTGGCAAGAAAAGGGAGTGGGCGGTCCCAGCTCCATGCGTCTATCCCGACTACTTTGACTCCCTGTTCTAGAATATATAGCGTGCTTTCCCTGTCCATTCCTGCGCCTTTTACCAGGTATTGTTCAGTGCCCCAGGTCTTGTCTGCACCGGTTTGAACCAGTACGATATCCCACGGCTTGAGGGTATAGTCTATCCTGTCAAGTTCATGTCGAACGTCGTCTGCGGTGATACGGTCCCCATCGATTTTGTGACGGAAGTCAAGAATCACCCCGTCATTGAAACACCATTTTAAAGGGATCTCATCGATGGTATATGCCCTTTCCCCGTCATTCATGGTCGGGTGATAATGGAAAGGGGCATCGAGATGGGTGCCCGAATGGGTGGTCAGGTGGACAAACTCAACCGCCCATCCCAAACCGGCCGGTAGCTGGTTTTTTTGTATTCCCGGAAAAAACTCGAGCATCTGTTCCGCTCCCATTTCATGGGTGACATAATCGATTTTGGGTATCATCATAGGAGGATCACTGGGCAGTTCGGGTTCGATGGCGATACTTAAATCAACAAAACGTCTACGTTTCATATGCACTCCTTTTCAACGATATGCGACTTGGCACCTGTTTCAACATCGTCTGTTTGAAATCGAATATCTGTTTTTACTATGCCGTATGACACCATTTTGTCAACGGGTTTCCCGAACCCTTTGCATGTCATTTCAAAAAATAGATTGAAAAAGAAAGAACTGAAATGATATTAATCGATGGCGTTTTTCCAGCGCCTGTGACTGTCGCGGTGAGGATGGTAGGAAAGCATGCACCTGTAAACAAAGGAACTTTTTTAAAATGGAAGATGACATTCGCTGGATGAGAACACACTGTGGAAGAATGGACCATGGAGGCTGCGCCGTTCTGGTTGGGATCAAGGATAACAAAATCGTAAAGGTTAAAGGGGACCCGGACGGTTTTTTAAACAAGGGTTATGTTTGTCTTAAAGGCCTGGCCTCCCCGGACCGCCTCTCCCATCCTGATCGTCTCAAATACCCATTGAAGCGGATCGGAAAACGGGGAGAAGGAAAATGGGAAAGGATATCCTGGCCTGATGCCATTGAGGAAATCAGTGAAAACTTTAACAGAATAAAAATAAAGTATGGCGCCAAAGGTGTCGCTTTTTGCCAGGGCATGCCTAAAGGGCTGGAACTTTTTGTGCTGATTCGCCTGGCCAATATCTTCGGTTCTCCCAACGTGGTCGGGATTCAGGACGTCTGTCATATCCCGCGTGAAATTACCGGGATCCACAGCTGCGGGTTTTACCCTGTGACAGATTTCCACCACCCCAGCAAGCTGGTTTTACTGTGGGGGAGCAATATCACCAGCACCAACGAGGAAGGAGCCATATGCAGCCTCCTGTTAAACCAAACGAAAAATGGGACCAAACTGATCGGCATAGATCCCAAAAAGACAGAGTTGACCGATAGGGCCAAGTTCTGGCTTCAGATCAGACCGGGTTCGGATAATGCCCTGGCACTGGCTTTTCTAAATGTGGTTATAGAGGAAAGGCTCTATGATCGTGCGTTCGTTGAAAACTGGACAAGCGGTTTTGACGAACTGGCCGATCATGTACGTGAATATACCCCTGAGAAGATGTCCGATGCGACCTGGATACCTGCAAATCTCATCCGAGATGCTGCAAGATTCTATGCCCAATCCCATCCCGCAGCAATTCAGTGGGGAAATCCCATTGAACAAAACATGCACACCTTTGATACGGTGAGGGCGCTTGTTTGTCTGATGGCCATATGCGGAAACCTGGATGTGCCGGGCGGTAACATTCAGGCTAATGAGCCCAAAACCTGTAATTTCGGACAGTTTGTGAGGGCTGATCTCATCCCTTCCAAAAAAAAGGAAATGATTCATACCTATCACCACAGCATTCCCAGACTGATGAATGTCGCACCCGCTTTTTTCAGAAAGGCTGTACTGGAAGAGATCCCCTATCCTGTAAAAGGGGCCTACATGCACGGGACCAACCCTCTGCTTGCATATGCTGATAGCCGCAAGACATATAAAACCTTAATAAACCTGGACTATTTGGTTGTATCTGACATATTTATGACCCCAACAGCCGCCTTTGCGAACATGGTGCTCCCGGCTGCCACGCAATTTGAATTCAACGACATCGGTCATTGGGGCATGGGACACGGTGTTATCTTGGCCCGGCCCAAGGTGGTTGATCCCCCTGAAGAATGCTGGCCGGACATAAAGATTCTGAATGAATTGGGCAAAGCCCTCACATCCGCTGAGTACTGGTACGAGGATTATGAGGAACTTCTGGAGGAGGTTGTGAGACCGAGCGGCCTCAGCTACAAAGAGTTTGCAGATAAGGGATATCTCAAAGGCCAGGATCGATTTAAAAAGTACATTGCTTCGGGGTTTAAAACACCGAGTGGAAAGGTGGAGCTTTGCTTATCTCAAGCGGAAAAGTTTAACCTCCCTTCGTTGCCCCGATTTGATGACTTCTTAGAAGAAAGCGATCCGCGGTTCCCTCTGGTCCTCACAAGTTCCAAGAGCCGCTATTACCTTCATTCCTCCTACAGATGGATAGATCGATTAAGAAAGCATCGGCCATATCCAAAGACTGAGATTCATCCGGAGACCGCTGCAACGTATGGTATCCAGGAAGGAGATGAGGTGATCGTTGAAACAGCGCAGGGCGAAATCATCCAAAAGGCTCATCTAACCGAAAGGATACATCCAAAGGTGATTAACGCGGCCTATGGGTGGTGGTTCCCGGAAGAAAAGGCCGAATCTCAATATGACTGGGAAAAATCCAACTTTAACATCCTTACTTCAATGGAGAAGTTGGGAAAGGAGTTCGGTACACCGAACCTTAAAGGAATTGAATGTAACATAAGAAAAAAATCTTCGCAAAAAACAATGAATTCTAAAAGCAACCAGGTTCGATGAACACGGGAAAAAACCCTATTTGCTCTCTAAATGACAATTTTAGCATTTTCCTAAAATTTTAAACACTGCACCTTCAAGTATTAATTTCGGATTCTGTCCGGTTGATTTGAGTCGCAGATCTGCTTCTCTTAAAGACTCAAGTGCATGGGTCAATTCTTTTTTAGTAAAATTTTCAGATTGTTTAAGCATCATGTAAACCGGGTAAGGACTTTTTGGGGATTTTAGAATGAGCAGATCGGTGATCGGAGCTTTTTTGACGATTTCATCGCTCTTCCATGCTTGCATCGCTTTGATGAATAAGCTGTCATAGTGTTCAATCTCTGGGAATACCTCTCTTTTGAAATAACCGTAGTCACACCCAGAATGCCAAGGTCTACCCTGATCGCTCTCGGTAAAATCCTTAAGTCGGATCATTCTCCGGAAAAGATTCGCCATGGCGGTCAAAATCTGCAATGGGTGGAAACCGGCTGAAAGAAGGGAATCTAAAAAAAAGAGGACTTCAAGGATATTTTTGGCCAGTAAGGAACCGGTCAGATCATAGATCGGATCTTTCTTGGTGCGGTGTAAAACAGTTTCGATGTCCTCAACCGTTATCTTTTTTCGATCTCCCACATAACTGATCAGTTTTTCCAGATTATTTGAAAACGTTCGAAGATCAAAACCTGTCATTTCAATCAGTGCCTGATAAGCATCCCTCGCCATTGTTTTGTTGTTTTTGGAAAGAATTTTCCCCATTTCTTCATGCAGAACAGTCCCCTGCACCTTTCTGTCCGCACTGCGGTCTCCCTTTGGAACGGAACAATCAATAATGATCCCGTTTTTGTCTATTGTGTTATAAAGACGGCGTCTTTTATCAACCAAATCGGTGGTGATAATCAAGTGGTTCCCGCTCGGTAAACCGTTTTCGATCGCTGTGTCTAAAAGCTTCCCGGAATCCATCATCGATGGAATGGACATATCGTTGTCCCGGCAGTAATCAATGACTTTATCCAGCCATTGCCCGGCGTGAGAATCAAGAAGATCACCCGCGGTTCTTTTGTCTCGGTATACCCTGCGCAAATCATCGAAGGAAAGATTCGAAATGGCCAGATAGCTCAAAAGATGGTTTGCCGCTTTCTTTATGTCGTCCTTATTATAGGCCGCATTCGCTTTTTCGAGAATCTTTTCTTTATCTTCTTTTCTGTAAAAAACCTTAGAATCGCAAATCGCCACGATCTTTTTCCCGAAGAGGAGAGAAAAAGTATTGAGTCTTTCAACCGCCTCGGGAATATTGTCATTTGCGCCATCTATCGGCTCATAGTTAAAATCCTTCGAAGCGCCGGGCGAATCGGATATAATCTTGTTTAAAATGCTCTCAAGTGCCTTTTTATAGAGCAGTTCATCGCCGTAGATCAAAAAGACCGGTGCCACCAGCTCTGGCTTTAAATCCATAAGATATGTTTTGAGTTGTTTATAATTGAGTACAGACATGGTAACAAATATTAATAGTAAAATCTAAAGGTTAAGAGATATAA
>CAZSON010000224.1:0-4691 GCA_964608375.1 uncultured Desulfobacter sp.
GAAATATAAGAGACCGCAGGCTATATAGCAGATGCAGGCGGTTAAAGTCATGTTTAATTTTTGGTATAAACAAACCTCCTCTTGCATCATATCGTCTTATTTGATATAATTGCAATTCAATTCCTCTTCCCGGACTTTCCATGCAGTTAACTCGATGAAGATCATAATTTCAACCCAAATTGACCGATAATCGAGTTTTTAAGATATGCAGCTCGCATGATACGCCGATGAACGTACTGTTAACACGGCTGTAATGACGAACGGTTAGCCGGAAGACCAAAATAAAAATCGATGGTATGAAACTTCATTTGGTCAGTCTAGGTTGTTCAAAAAATCTCGTTGACAGCGAAATGATGCTGGGTCGACTCAAGAGAGTTGGGTGGCATATAACCTCTGATCCGGTAAAAGCGGATATGATCATTGTAAACACCTGCAGTTTTATAAAGCCCGCCGTCAATGAATCGATCGATACGATTCTCGAGTTGGCAAATTTTAAAAAGACCGGCGCCTGCCGACGGCTGATCGTTACAGGGTGCCTGCCTGAACGTTTCAGAGAGGATATCGTTCAAAGCCTCCCGGAGGTAGATCTCTTCATCGGCACCGGGGGCTATGATAAAATTGAAGCGATTTTAAAACCTTCTCAGGATATCTCTAAGTGCATTTTACCGGACCCGGATTTAATCTCTCCCCGTGGTAAAGGTGATCCAAGGGTGCGCAGCACACCGCATATCGCCTATCTTAAAATAGCGGAAGGCTGCGACAGACATTGCACCTACTGTATTATTCCAAAGCTGAGGGGGAAACAAAAAAGCAGATCCATAGATGATATTGTTTCAGAAGCACGCTCGTTGATATCATCGGGCGTAAAGGAACTGATATTGGTGGGCCAGGAAACAACCGCCTACGGATCAGACCTTTCCCCGCAGGTCGATTTTGCCGGGCTACTCAAACAGATTTCCGATAACTGCGATAAAATATGGGTGAGAGTCCTTTACGGGCATCCTGAAAGTTTGAGCGAATCCGCAATCGAAACCATTGCCGAAAGTCGGAATATATGCTCTTATTTTGACATACCGATCCAGCATATCAGCAACCTGGTATTGAAACATATGGGTAGAAACTACTCGCGTGATACCGTGTATCGACTGGTTGACAAAATCCGATCATCCGATCCGGAGGCGGCGCTGCGGACCACGCTTTTGGTCGGTTTTCCGGGCGAAACAGACAAAGATTTTGAAACGCTTTTAGACTTCGTCCAGGCGATCTGTTTTCAGCATCTCGGTGTTTTTATCTACTCCGATATGGATGATCTTCCCTCCCACCGGCTCAGCGACCCTGTTCCGGAAACCGTTGCAAAAGAGCGGTATGAGCAGGTCATGACCGTTCAGGCTGAAATATCTTTAAAAAACAACCAAAAACTAATCGGCAGCACATACCAAACCCTGGTGGAAGGCAGACCGAATGATCATACACTTTCAGGACGGACACAATTTCAGGCGCCGGATATAGACGGGGTGACATACATTGATTCGAGCCGCTTGTCGGTCGGCACTTTTGCAGCAGTGAGGATTATCGGCGCACTTGAATATGATCTCATCGGAGAAACAATATGAGCGATCTGAAACAAAAGATTCTTGCCATGGTAAAAAATGATCTGGCAGAAATCGAAACGGCGCTTACTCAAAATCTGAAACCGTATCTCGATCTGGTTTCTCAGACTGCAAAACATATACTCTTTAGTGGCGGAAAACGGTTAAGACCCCTGCTGATGGTCCTTTCAGCAAAAATTTGTGGTTATCATGATCCTGCTGCCAAAACGTTTTCTACAATTTTCGAATATCTTCATGCCGCCACCCTCTTACATGATGACCTGGTGGATGAAGCGACGCTGCGAAGGGGCAAACCTGTGGCCCATTCGATATGGGGAAATTCGACGGCGGTTTTGGTTGGAGACTTTCTCCTCGCACGGTCCCTTACAATAGCCGCTGAGACGGAAAACCCAAAGATTATTAAGATCATAGCTAAAATTACAGAGAACATGTCACAGGGTGAAATACATCAATTATTAAACAAAAAAGATCTTAACCTGCCTGAATCCGAGTATATGCAAATTATCCGGCGAAAGACCGCTGTTCTGATCCAAGGCGCATGTCGAGTGGGCGCTATAATTGCTAATGCCGACGGAAAAAGAGAAATGGCCCTTTCCAGATACGGGCTCAATCTTGGCCTGGCATTTCAGATGGTGGACGACCTGCTCGATTATACATCAGATAGCTCTGTCATCGGAAAAACAATCGGTGCGGATCTCAGAGAGGGCAAACTGACGCTGCCGGTCATATATTCTCTGGAGGCTGCGAGCAAAAAAGATCGAACCCAAATGGGAAAAATTATAAAAAGCGATAATTTTTCTGTTCATGATTTTGAAAAATTGATAGGATTGCTAAAAAAATACAACGGAATTGCCTATACTCGACAACTTGCCGAAACACACATCCGCAAAGCAAAAGAAGCTGTGTCACTCTTTGAATTGACAGAACATAGGCAGCTTCTTGAAAGTATCGCCGATTATGCAATTACTAGAAAATTTTAGAAAAATCGTAAGGCGAACATCTGCCATACAGGTGGAAACAACCGATCTGAAGGTAAAAAGAATGCATCCCGGAAGTGCAACCGGCATAATCGATTACGTTCTATTTTCAGTCGGTCTCCTTTTAATGGTCGTAATCTTTTCAAATCCTGCCCGATCTGAAAAAACGCCGGTGATAAAACGAGTTGAGGTGATAGGAAGCGGCGCCATTTACAAACAGGATATCGCATCTGCAAGGCGCCTGGCGATCGCAAACAGCCTGGCCACAGCGGTTGATCTGGTGGCTGTTGAGCTGATCCCGCATGAAACGCTGATCCGTGAATTTAAAGGCGTTAACGATATTCTATATAATCATACCAGTGAATTTATTCAGGATTATAAGGTGCTCACCGAATATCTATCTGGAAAGATTTACAAGGTAATGGTGCAGGCTGCTGTCTCGGTCGACAAAGTGGAATCGGCGCTAACCGCCGCAGGTGTGGAAATTGGAAAAAAAGAACTGCCAAAAATTTTGTTTTTAATTGCAGAACAAAACCTTGAAGACATTTTACCCCAATACTGGTGGGGTGAGGATCTCTCTTTTTCAAAGGGCGCGGCGGAAACCGCCTTAACCGATGTCATGGAAAGCAAAGGCTTTGTAATTCTGAATCGCCAGGACAATTTTACCAGTATGGGGGATGAAGAAATTATAAACAAACCGACACTAACCGACACGGAAGCGGTCCGCCTGGGGATCCGATTTGAGGCTGATGTTGTGATTGTCGGCAAATCGACGGCCCAGCGCGTCCCCAATACAATGGGGGTCACCCTCAAGTCGTTTGAAGGAAGTGTTGCCCTCCGCGCCCTCAGAACAGACAGTGGTGAGAAGATCGCATCCAGAACTGAAAACTATGTCACGACAAATACGGATGAAGCCCAAGGAGGGAAGGAAGCGATTGCCGGCGCCGGATCTCTTGCCGGCGCCGAGCTCTCCTTGCAAATCGTTGCGGGTTGGAAAAAAACTGTTCAGCAACCTGTTGAGGTCGAAATTGTAGTAAAAGGTACCCGGAACCTCGGAAATTTTGTCAATTTCCGAAGAGCGCTCAAGGATATATCCGATGTTAAGAGGATACAATTAAAAGAGATGCAATCCGATGAAGCGGTTATCGTTGTAACTTACCAGGGAGATGCCAAAAAACTTGCCGAGGCATTGATGTTGAAAACCTTTGAATCGTTTGGCATCAGCATCACCGAGGTGCTGGAGCGGCGCTTAATGGTCGAACTGACACAAGGATAGTCCTTGCCGATTATTTAGCCCCATATAATTTAGACATAGAGCACGTACCGACAAATTGCCGATTAACATCCCAAATATCTTAACGGTCCTCCGGATACTCATTGCGCCGTTGTTTGTTATTTTTCTCCTTAAGGGACTGACTCAATTTGCACTCCTGGCTTTCGCGCTTGCCGGCATCAGTGATGGGCTGGATGGTCTGATCGCCAGATATTTTGACCAGCGGACAACATTGGGGTCTTATCTGGACCCGATCGCAGATAAGCTGCTGTTGATCTCAGCGTTTGTGAGCCTGGCGGTTTTCAGATTCATTCCAGGCTGGCTTGCGGTTATCGTTATCAGCCGTGATGTGGTGATCATGATCGGTTTCGCTATTTTTTCCATCAACAATATCGTAGTTAAAATAAAGCCGAGCCTGGTCGGCAAATGGACTACCGTTATCCAGTTGGTGACCGTCTTTCTGGTGTTGCTTGATCCGAAGATAATTGGCGCATTTTACATGAAATGGTCCCTGTTTTGGGCTGTTGCTGTTCTAACGATTCTGTCAGGTTTGCACTACATGTACGTCGGTCTGAATATCCTTCAGGAGGGTGCAAAAAATAATCAGGGTGAAAAATAGCAACGGTAAAATAATCAACGAATAAATGACTTGAATGTCACCTTCCGATCTGTTAGAGATGATTCGCCTATGGTGGGTGTAGCTCAGGTGGTAGAGCACCGGGTTGTGGCCCCGGTTGTCGAGGGTTCAAGTCCCTTCACTCACCCCATTTTTTAATTACTGCGCCCGTAGCTCAGCTGGATAGAGCGCCGGACTTCGAATCCGTAGGTCGC